>CATLBW010000088.1 GCA_949879775.1 uncultured Lachnospiraceae bacterium | reverse complement strand
GGCGGGCAGCATTATCATGGATGTATTGCAAAAAACCGGAAACCTGAATGTCAGGGAATACTTCCTGCAACAACAAAAAAAAACTTAGGAGGAAGCCCATATGGGAATCTTCGTCCTAATCTTAAAAATAATTGGCATTTTGCTGGCTGTGTGCATACTCCTGCTTGGAGCGGCGTTAACGGTTCCGGTCCGTTACCGTGCCCATGCGCAGGCACAGCAAAATAAGGCGGAGTTTGAGGCAGTGTTTCACTGGCTGTTCCATTTAATCGACTGCCGTATTTCCTATGCAGGGAAAAGCTTTGCCTGCAAATTGCGCATCTTTGGCTTTTCAATCGGCGCAGGCAAAGAAAAAAAGCGCAAGAGGAAAAGGAAAAAACGCAGCAAAGGCTATAGCAGGAAAAAGCGTAAAAAAGGCAAAGGGACAGAAACTGCCGGCCCAAACGAAGCCCAAGAGGCCCCAAATGATTCCGGGTTTGGGGAGACACAAACCCCGCCCATAGAAATTGTCCCTGAGGAACCAGAACCATCCAAGCCTGGGGAGGCGATGCAGGCACAAGGGGACAAAGCGCCGGGCAAAAGCGGCGGCGAGGGTACGAAGGAAAGACAAAAGGGAAATAATAGCAAGCAAAATGGGAAGAATAAAAAGAAACGCCGCACAAGGCCGCGGGAGAAGAAACCGCCCATATTTAAGCGCATACGCATGTTTCTTGGTAATTTGAAAGAACGGGCGGTAAGCCTGCTTGCAAAAGGTGAGACGGTAAAAGAAAAAACCCGCAGCATGAAAGAGCTTCTCATGGAGGAATCCAACAGGCTTGTCTTTGCCAAGGTTTGCAAGGAGCTGAGATTCCTTTTACGCCATATCGCGCCTAGGAAGGCGCATGGGGAGCTTGTATTCGGCATGGCGGACCCTGCGCAGACAGGGCAGGTCCTTGGCGCGCTGAGCCTGCTTCCTTTCTGGGCAAAGTACCGCATCAATATCTGCCCCGATTTCCAGTCGGAAAGATTTTTTGTGGAAGGGAAGCTGTGGGTGAAAGGACATATCCGGCTCTGGCATTTTCTATTGTCTGCCATCCGGTTGCTCAAAGATAAAAACGTAAGGCTATTGATTGGAAAACTCAGGTAACTGTGAAGGTACAAAACAGTTCCAAACGCAGAACATAACAGGAGGTCATAATTATGCAGGACAATAATTTTAACTCAACCGTCCAGTCCCTGTTTAAGGGGATGGACAGCTTTATCTCAACCAAAACTGTCATTGGGGACGCCGTGCATATCGGCGATACGATTATCCTCCCCCTGATTGAGGTGTCTTTCGGCGTGGGGGCAGGCGCGTTTAGCCAGGAGAAGAAAAACAACGCCGGCGGCGGCTTAGGCGGCAAGATTACGCCCAGCGCTGTGTTGGTGATCCAGAACGGCAACGCGAAGCTTGTGAACGTTAAGAACCAGGACAGCATTACGAAAATCCTTGACATGGTCCCTGAGCTGGTGGATAAATTCACAAACAAGTCCTCTGCAAAAAAAGCCTCTGAGGCAGAGGAAGCCGCTAAAAAAGCGGCGGCGGAAGAACTCTCAGAAAAATTAAACATCTCATAAAATGTGCAGTAAATGACAGGCATTATGCATGAAGAACCGAAACAGAGCATATATTATTAATGATATATACTCTGTTTTTTGGTGATGCCATGAAACGACTGATAGGCTTTATTCTGTTTTGGATTGCAGTAGGGATGGCGATCATGCTTTTTCTCCCCAACCAGGTATTGGGGGTATTGATTATTTTTGTATAGTTGCTGCTGGGATATAACTTATTCTGCTGTTAGCGGTGGGAATTGGGGAGCAGTTTCTTTTTACACGGGCGCGCATACTATTTTTATCTTATAGGAAAGGCAATTTCATGCGTTAGCGTGACAAGGCCTTTCCTATAAGATAAAAAAGTGGCAGCACATTGCGTTACCAATGGACTGCCCTGATTAAACCTCGCTATGGACTAAGCTCTTTCTACTTTTCCGCTTCTCAAGCAGGAAGTACAAACATACATTTTCTTCGTGTTACTACTTCCAGCGACTTTACACCTTACGGACTTAATGTTAGATTTCCACATCTTATTTGACCTTCTATGTGAATGGCTGACATTTTTTCCGAAATGTGCACCTTTTCCACAAATGCTGCATTTTGCCATAATTGCACCTCCTTGCAACTTACTAAGCCCATATAATTCAAACCACAGGCTCACAACATGAACATTTTACCAGAAAGACAGTTATATTGCAAGGGAAAAATGATTTTTTTGTAAAAAAGAAAATATATGTTTCTTTTTTGCCAAAAACAGGGTATAATATCCAAATAGCAACGAGCAGTGCCACATCTGAAAAAACAGATGTGACGTGCTTGCACGGAAACAGATGTTTTTGACAGAGGTGATAGGGCGAATGCCCGAGAGGCCAAAATCTGTTAGATTTTGGGCATGCACTGCGAATTATACAGGCAGGACTGATTTTCAGGAACAAATCTGGGTTGTGCCCGGCTCTTGTTGCGAATATTATGGAGGTTACAGTATGAAAGGACAATTGGAAACACAATATGGAAAAGTGTTGATTGATACAGATGTTATTGCGATATACGCCGGCTCTGTTGCGGTGGAATGTTTTGGGATCGTGGGGATGGCTGCCGTGAATGTCAAGGACGGCATAGTAAGGCTTTTAAAACGCGATTACCTGAACCATGGGATTAATGTCAGGCTCAAGGATAATAAAATTCATTTAGATTTCCATGTGATTGTCTCATATGGCGTAAGTATTTCCACTGTTTCTGATAACTTAATCAGTACGGTGAAATACCAGGTAGAGGAATTTACCGGTATGAAAATCGAAAAAATCAACATCTTTGTTGAAGGTGTGAGAGTGATTGATTAAGGAGGACGTAAAAGTGGCGATTACTACAATAGATGCCCCCATGCTTTCCAAAATGTTTTTGGCGGGCGCAAAGAATTTGGAAGCGAAAAAAGAGTGGATTAATGAATTGAACGTGTTCCCGGTGCCGGACGGAGATACTGGAACAAACATGACGATGACGATTATGTCAGCGGCGGCAGAGGTGGGCAGCCTCGGCGCGGAGCCGTCCATGGCAGATTTAGCAAAAGCAATCTCTTCCGGCTCCCTCAGGGGCGCAAGGGGCAATTCCGGCGTTATCCTGTCCCAGTTGTTCCGTGGGTTTACCAGGGAGATTGGCAAATATAAGGAATTGGACGCCATTGTGCTGAGCGATGCTTTCCAAAAGGCGGTAGAGACTGCCTACAAAGCCGTTATGAAGCCCAAGGAGGGGACCATCCTCACCGTGGCAAAGGGCGCGGCGGACAAAGCAATGGAAATGATTGGCGAGACAGAGGATTTAACGGTATTTTTAGATACGGTTATCAAACATGCAGACGATGTGCTGAGTAAGACGCCCGATATGCTTCCGGTGCTTAAGCAGGCAGGCGTCGTTGATTCTGGCGGGCAGGGGCTTGTGACCGTTTTGAAAGGCGCTTATGACGCCCTAACCGGCAAAGAGGTTGATTATGCCATTGAGCCTGCAGGGCAGCCAGGCGGCGTGGTAAAGATTTCCACTCAGGCGCAGGAGGATATCAAGTTTGGGTATTGTACGGAGTTTATCATTGTGCTCAACCAGCCTTTAAAGGAGAAAGAAGAGATTGATTTCAAGGCTTTCCTGGATTCTATCGGTGATTCCATCGTAGTGGTTGCAGACGACGAGATTACAAAAGTCCATGTACATACCAATGATCCTGGACTTGCCATCCAGCGTGCATTGACGTATGGCTCGCTGAGTAAAATAAAAATTGACAACATGCGTGAAGAACATCAGGAAAAGCTTATCAAGGACGCCCAGAAAGTGGCGGCCCAGCAGAAGGAAGAAGATGACGCCAGGCGTTTTAGGCAGGACGCCCTGGCTGAGAAAGAACAGCTTCCCAAGAAAGACATGGGGTTTGTCTCTGTTTCCATTGGCGAAGGAATCAATGAAATATTTAAAGGTCTGGGCGCGGATTACATCATTGCCGGCGGGCAGACCATGAACCCGAGCACAGAAGATGTGCTGAATGCCATTGAGGAAGTGAACGCCGACAATATCTTTATCCTTCCGAATAATAAGAATATCATCTTAGCGGCAAATCAGGCGGCGTCCCTGATTGAAGAGAAAAATGTTTTCGTAATCCCAACGAAGACAGTCCCGCAGGGGATTACAGCGCTGATAAACTTTATGCCTGACAGCACAGCCAAGGAAAATGCACAGCGTATGACGGAAGAGCTTGCCAATGTAAAGAGCGGGCAGGTGACTTATGCGGTGCGCGATACCCTGATTGACGATAAATCTATCAAACAAGGCGATTATATGGGCATTGGCGACAGCGGCATCCTTTCCGTTGGCAAGGATTTGGAAACCGTAACGATTGATATGGTCGCTGAAATGGCAGACGAAGATTCTGCGATAATCAGCGTCTATTACGGGGAAGAAGTGGAAGAGGCCGCGGCGCAAAAATTAGGCGCCAAGCTCGAAGGGCAGCATCCCGACTGCGAAGTGGAAGTCCATTTTGGCGGCCAGCCAATTTACTACTATGTCATTTCTGTAGAATAAAAGGAGCCGCCCTATGGATAAATCATCTTCTATCAGCACATTGAAGGGGATTGGCGCAAAAACAGAACAGTTATTCCATAATCTGGGAGTATACACCATCGGTGATATACTCCTTCATTATCCCAAGGATTATGACAAGCTTCCGCCAATCACGCCCCTCGCCGGGCTTGCGTCCATTTTTGCGCCCGAGGCCTTATGCGAAGGCCTTGCGGATAACGTCCCCGGCAGTGGGGAGAAAAACCACAAAGAGGTTACGGCTGCGGTCGCGGCAAGGGTTGATAAAGCGCCCTTTGTACGTGCGTCAAGGAATATGCAGGTTACGTCCCTTACCATACAGGAACAAGAAGTGAAGCTGGACCTTGTGTGGTTTCGTATGCCGTATCTGCGCAATACCTTAAAAGTAGGCCAATGGTTTATCTTTCTGGGGAAGGTCTCGCCAAAGGGCAAGCTGTTCCATATGGAGCAGCCGCAGATTTACGCCCCTGAAAAATACCAATCTATGCAAAACTGCCTTTGGCCATGCTACCCGCTGACGGCCGGCCTGAAAAAGAACAAGCTTTCCCAGGCAATCCGCATGGCTTTGGAAGGGCTGGATTTGTCCGTAGACTACCTCCCTGAGGAAATCCGCGCGCGGCACGGGCTGGCTGAGTATAATTACGCCCTCTTGAATATCCACTTCCCAGAAAGCGAACTAGCCTTGGAAGCGGCGAGGAAACGGCTGATTTTTGACGAATTTTTCAAATTTATCTTATCTGCCGGCGTGCAGAAGGAGCAGATGGAGGAGGTCAAAAACAGCTTTACATTTTTGCCCCTTGACGCGCCCGCAAATAAGGGAATGGCAAAAGGCGAGACGGTTTCGGATGCGGCGCAGGCGTCCCATTGGGCGGACCAGGTGATGGAAAACCTCCCGTATCAGCTAACAAAGGCACAAAAGCGCACGTTAAGGGAAATCCGCGAGGATTTACGGGGCGAGAAAATCATGCAGCGCCTGGTGCAGGGCGATGTAGGCTCCGGCAAGACAATCATCGCATTTTTATCTATGCTGGACGTAGCGCAGGCGGGATACCAGTCTGCGCTGATGGCTCCCACGGAAGTGCTTGCGATGCAGCATTACCAGAATTTTGTGGAAATGTGCGAGGCATACCATCTTAATATACCGGTCATCCTCCTGACAGGCTCCTTAACCGCCAAGGAGAAACGCCGTGCTTATGAGAGGATGCAGCTATACCACAATGCCATGGTAATCGGCACGCACGCGTTGATTCAGGAACGCGCCCTCTACGATAACCTGGCGCTTGTCATTACGGACGAACAGCACCGTTTTGGCGTGAAACAGAGGGAAAGCCTGTTCCTCAAGGGAGGGCAGCCGCATGTGCTGGTGATGAGCGCAACGCCAATCCCGCGGACGCTTGCCATTATCCTCTATGGGAACCTGGACATTTCCGTGATTGACGAGGCTCCGGCAAAGAGGCTGCCGATCAAGAGCTGCGTAGTCGGAAAGAACGCGCGGAAGGCTTCTTATGAATTCCTGCGCAAAGAGGCTGCCATGGGGCATCAGGCATATGTCATCTGCCCGCTGGTAGAGGAGAGCGAAGGGCTGGAAGCGGAAAACGTGACAGAATATGCCGAAAAGCTAAAACAGCAGATGCCCCCAGGCATTGTTATTGAATGCCTCCACGGGAAGATGAAATCCGGCAGGAAGAACCTGGTCATGGAGCAATTTGCACGTAATGAAATCCAAATCCTGGTATCGACCACAGTGATTGAGGTAGGCGTCAATGTGCCAAACGCCACGGTGATGATGGTTGAAGACGCGCAGAGGTTCGGGCTTGCCCAGCTCCACCAGCTTCGCGGCAGGGTAGGGAGGGGCAGCGAGCAGTCCTATTGCATCATGGTCAACACCACGGATTCCGACAAGGCGAAGAAACGGCTGGAAATCCTTAACAAATCAAACGACGGCTTCTTTATCGCAGGGGAGGATCTGAAATTGCGCGGACCTGGGGATTTTTTTGGCATCCGCCAGAGCGGCCTGTTAGAATTCAGGCTGGGGGACATCTACCAGAATGCTGATATATTGAAGATAGCCTCCGAGGAGGCAAATATCCTGCTCGCAGAAGACCGCAGGCTGCAGGAGCCTGGGCATGGGAAAATCCGTGCGGAAATCGACAATTACCTCGACCGGCAGGCGGAGACGGTTAACCTGTAACTTGCAATGGAGTATTTTGCAGAAAAAGGGAGACGCGTTTTTGCATCTCCCTTTTCCTCCATCCCCTTTTGGAAATCCTTGCGCCTTCCTTTGGGGATGCCTTTATGCTGTTTCCTGTTACTTACCAGCCATTTGTCTCTCCTGGGCCTCGATCATTTTCTTCACCATATAGCCGCCGACAGAACCATTCTGCCTGGAGGTTAAGTCTCCGTTATAGCCGTTTTTCAAAGGAACTCCAATTTCGTTTGCAACTTCAAACTTGAACTTGTCCAAAGCGCCCTGTGCCTCTGCAACTACTGCCTTGTTAGATGAATTTGACATATCGTTTCCCTCCTGTTGTCTTTCGTATCACGCATGTTTTATCCGCAAAACCGTACGGCACGTGAGTAATTTGTAACCTTGGCCGCATCAAACGCAGCCAATGGGCTGTCCGCTAATGGTTGATACGGTATGCCAACCGGTTACAATCCTATTATATGCAGCGCAGGAGAGATTAGACATGCAGTTCTTTCCGGTTTTTACAGAAATTAGAAATTCTGCTGTTTAAAGCCTGCAGCGCTAGGCCGCCGAAACCTGCCGCCTATTCAGGAAGCTGCTTCAGGCCGCTGATGTCGGGCGACGCCACAAGGGAATAATTTGTATAATAGACCACGAACCCCGGTTTGCTGCCGTTGGGCTTTTTCACATTTTTCTTTTGCAGGTAGTCAACCTCCACTTTCTCATTGCCGCGTCCCCTGGAATAATAGGCGGCAAGCTGCCCCGCCTCCTCGAACACGCGGTCTGGCAGTTCTTCCCCGTTCGTTTTGACGATGACATGGGAGCCTGGCATCCCCTTGGCATGGAACCACCAGTCGTTTCCAGTGGCGGTTTTAAAGGTCAGCTCATCGTTCTGAAAATTATTTTTCCCAATATAAATATGGAAACCGTCTGAGGAAAGGTAGTGGAAGGGCTTGCTTTTCATTTTTGCCTTTTTGCCAGTATGCTTTTTCTTGATATACCCAAATTGTGTAAGCTCTTCCTTTATCTGCGTCAAATCCTCCTCTGAAACGGCAATGTCTAAAGAGGTGGAAATGGACTCTAGGTGCGTGATTTCTTCATGCGTCTCCTGGATTAAATCAGTCAGAGCCTCATAGGTCCGTTTCAGCTTATTATAGCGGTCAAAATATTTCTGGGCATTTTCCTGGGGCGTAAGCTGTCCATCCAGCGGAATCGTAATTTCTTCATTGGTATAGTAATTGAGGGCGGTAAGGCTCTTTGCGCCCTCTGCAAGGCCATAACCGTAAGTATTGATCAGCTCCCCGTATACTTTGTATTTGTCGCGTTTTTTGGTGTCCCCAAGCTGCTTGAGCTGCAAATCGTATTTTTTGCGGCTGCGGTCTAAGACTGTGCCTACTACTTTGCGTAAATCCACGGATTTCTGGCGGATGCGCGTATAGACATTCTTGTCCGCGTAAAAATTCTCCAATACCTGGGAGATGCTAGGGTAGCTGATAACGTCCATATCCTCGTACTGCGTGAGGGTGACAGCCGCAAACTCCACCGGTTCTTTGCCATTTTTTACAATGTTGGGGTGGAACTGCCCTTTCCTGATATCATCCATCAGCCACAGGAAGTGGTGGCAAAGGTGCAGCCGTTCTTCCTCCGATAAAGCAGCCGCCGGGCGGTCGCCCTCTAAGCCTGCGCGGTGGCAAAGCTCAGAAGCGACGACCGGGCTGATGCCGTTGTAGCAAGCATAGATGCTCTTTTGCAAGTTCTGGGGTTTTGCGAACACCTTTTGCAGGAATTCTTCCTCGGAGGCGTCTAAGGGGTTGCATTTATCCTGCGTCTTGGGGATGAAATACATCCTCCCGGGCAGGACTTCCCTGACGGAGCTTACCTGCGCGGAAATGTGTTTGATGCTGTCAATGATTTTCCCCTCCTCGTCACAGAAGATGATATTGCTGTGTTTGCCCATAATCTCTACAATAAGCTGCTTGCGGCACAGGTCGCCCAGCTCATTGAGATGTTCCAGCTCAAAATTGATAATGCGTTCCATGTGGGGCTGCCATATCCTGGTAACCCTGCCATTTGCAATATGCTTCCTTAACAACATGCAGAAATTGGGGGCCGTCATGGGGCTTTGCTTGTTCTCATTTGTAAGGTATACCAGCGGCAGGGACGCGCTGGCGGACAGAAGCAGGCGTACCTGCCCGTTATTCCCTTTTATTGTCAATAAAAGCTCATCGCTTTCCGGCTGCGCGATTTTGCTGATCCTGCCGTTTATTATTTGTTCATTTAATTCTTTCACAAGGCTTGCAATTACAATCCCATCAAAAGCCATACATATCTCTCCTTCCAATAACTTCATAACGTGGAACTATCTCATAGTATATACCAACTTACTAAAATAAGAAACTATCAAAAAGAAAATTTGACTATTTCTGGAAACTGTTTTATAATACATTTATCTATGCATATGAAAGTGGGATGTTAGTGATGATAAAGAGCATGACGGGTTTTGGGCGTTGTGAGGTTTCCGATGGGACACGCAGGGTTGTAGTGGAAATGAAATCAGTTAATCACCGGTATCTGGACGTCGCCGTTAAGATGCCTAAGAAGCTGACCCTTTTTGAAAATACCATCCGCAGCCTGATGAAAGAATATGCCCAGCGGGGAAAAGTAGATATTTTTATCACCTATGAAGACTGTGCTGAGAACCAGGTGCAGTTAAAATACAATGAACCATTAGCTTTAGAATACCTGAAATATATGCGCCAGATGGCGGAGCATTTTTCCATCCCCTTAGAGGTTACGGCAGCATCGCTCGCCAAATACCCGGAAGTCTTCGCCATGGAGGCCCAGGAACTGGACGAAAAGGAGTGGTGGCAGCTTTTAGAGCAGGCAATCCGCGGCGCGGCTGAGACATTTGTGGAGGCGCGCACGCGCGAGGGCATCCAGCTTCGGGACGACCTGCTTGGCAAGCTTGACGCTATGGTACAGGCTGTGGAACAGATTGAAGCGCGCTCCCCGGAGATTGTAACGGAATACCGTGCAAAACTGATGGGTAAGCTGCAGGAGCTTCTTGCGGACACACAGATAGAGGAAAGCCGCCTGGTAACGGAAGTCACGATCTTTGCAGATAAAATCTGCACGGATGAAGAGACGGTCCGCTTGAAAAGCCATATCAGCAGCATGAAAGAGACTTTGATGCAGGGGGATAATATCGGCAGGAAACTGGATTTTATCGCCCAGGAGATGAACCGTGAGGCGAACACTATTTTATCCAAGGCAAACGACCTTGCGGTCTCGGATATCGCAATCAGCTTAAAGACGGATATCGAGAAGGTACGGGAGCAGATCCAGAACATTGAATAAAGTAAACAGCACATATAAGGAAGCAGGCAATATGGATAAAAAAGGAATTTTAGTTGTAGTCTCCGGCTTTTCGGGAGCCGGGAAAGGGACAATCATGAAGCGGCTGTTAGCGGATTACCCTGACCATTATGCGCTCAGCATTTCCGCAACTACCAGGGAGCCACGGCCCGGGGAGAGCCACGGCAGGGAATATTTTTTCGTCTCCCAGGCAGAGTTCGAGGAGATGATAGAAAAGGACGCGTTGATTGAATATGCCCGCTATGTGGATAATTACTACGGGACGCCCAAAGATTATGTGCACCGGCAGCTAGAGGCGGGCAGGGACGTCATCTTAGAGATTGAAATCCAGGGCGCCCTGAAGGTCAAGGCGGCCTACCCGGATACGCTGTTAATGTTTGTCTCCCCCCCGAATGCCGAGGAATTGCGGGAACGCCTGGTGAACCGGGGGACGGAAGACGCGGCGACGATTGCCTCAAGGCTGAAGCGTGCCTGGCAGGAGGCGCAGGGCGTGGAACAATACGATTATTTTGTAATCAACGATATTTTGGAGGAATGCGTACAGGAAGTGCACCATATTATAAGGAATGAACATGCCCGGGTGGCAAGGAACCATGCGGTGATAGAAAATATAAGGGCGCAGCTAAAAGGCTTCGCGGAAGGAGAATGATTATTATGATGTTGCATCCATCTTATACAGACTTAATGAAAGTGGTAAACAGCGGTGTGGAGACCGGCGATGAGCCGTTGGTAAACAGCCGTTATTCGATCGTGCTTGCTACTTCAAAAAGGGCAAGGCAGATTATCAGCGGCGATGACCCAATGATAGACAGCCCCTCCAATACGAAGCCGCTGTCCATTGCGGTGGAGGAAGTTTTCAACAGTAAGGTGACGATTGTAGGGGAAGAAGATTCAGAGGAAGTAGAAGAAGAGTGAAAGTATTAGTTGTTTCCTTAGGGTGTGATAAGAACCTGGTAGACACAGAATTTATGATAGGCGCTTTGCAGTCTTGCGGGCATACGTTTACCAACGAAGAAGATGAGGCAGATGCTATTGTCATCAATAGCTGCTGCTTTATTAATGATGCCAAGGAAGAGAGCATCAATACCATCCTGGAGATGGCAGAGTACAAGAAGCTCGGGAGCTGCAAGGCGCTGATTGTCACTGGATGCCTTGCTGAGCGCTACCGCGGGGAAATCATCACCGAGATACCGGAAGTGGACGCCGTGCTCGGGACAAATTCTTATGAGAAAATTGCAGACGCCCTTATGCAAGTGCAGAAGGGGGAACGTTATATGCGATACAATCCCTTAGAAGGGCTGCCTGCGCACAAGGGCAAACGTTCCCTGACGACAGGGGGGCATTATGCGCACTTGAAAATCGCCGAGGGCTGCAACAAACGCTGCAGTTACTGTATCATCCCCCAAATCCGAGGGCCTTACCGCAGCGTGCCCATGGAGGACTTGCTCGCCCAGGCGCGGGATTTGGCGGCGCAGGGCGTCAAAGAATTAATCTTAGTAGCCCAGGAGACGACGTTATATGGCGTGGACCTCTATGGGAAGAAGTCCCTGCATACCTTGTTGGATAAGCTGAATGAGGTGGAGGGCATCCGGTGGATTCGCATCATGTACTGTTACCCGGAAGAAATTTATGAAGGGTTGATTGCATCCATCAAGCGCAACGAGAAAGTCTGCCATTACCTTGATATGCCAATCCAACATATCAATGACGCCATATTAAAAAAGATGGGGAGGCGCACGACAAAATCAGAGCTTACTAAGGCTATCGCCCATTTAAAAAAGGAGATTCCAGACATCACGCTGCGCACTACGATAATTGCCGGTTTTCCCGGAGAGACACAGGAAATGCACGAGGAGCTGATGTACTTTTTGAATGAGGCGGAGTTTGACCGTTTGGGGGCGTTTCCTTATTCCCCGGAGGAAGGGACATTGGCGGCAGGATTCCCCGGGCAGATAGAAGAGGGCCAGAAGGAGAGCTGGCGCGATGAGGTTATGGAGCTTGAAGAGGAAATTATTTTTGATAAAAACGAGGAGCTGGAAGGGCGCGAGCTGACAGTGATGATTGAGGGCCGCGTGGACGGGGAAAACGCCTATGTAGGGCGTACTTACCGGGACGCGCCGGAGATTGACGGCTATATCTTCCTTAACACGGACGAGACGCTGATGACAGGGGACTTTGTGCAGGTACGCGTAACGGGGGCGTATGAATATGATTTAGTAGGAGAGGTGATAAAATGAATTTACCAAACAAATTGACAATCCTGCGCGTGGTGTTAATTGTGCCCTTTGTGGCCTTTATGCTGGTCCCGATTTGGGGGGAAGCCATCAGCATGTACGCGGCGGTGGCAATTTTCATCATAGCCAGCCTGACAGATCTCCTTGACGGCAAAATTGCAAGAAAATACAACCTTGTTACAAATTTCGGCAAATTTATGGACCCTTTAGCAGATAAACTTTTGGTAGCGGCAGCATTAATCTGCCTTACGGCAAACGGCAGGCTTTCCGCTTGGGTTTCTATTATCATCATCAGCCGCGAGTTTATTATCAGCGGCTTCCGCCTGGTGGCGTCCGACAACGGGATTGTGATTGCCGCAAGTTACTGGGGAAAATTCAAGACTACATTCCAAATGGTAATGATTGTCATGCTGATTTTAAACTTTGACAACGATATTTACCAGATATGCGCATTGGCTGTTACATACATTGCGCTGATACTGACGGTAGTTTCCCTGATAGATTACCTGATGAAGAATAAAGACGTTCTCAAAGAGCAAAAATAAAATGGGAAAAGATATAGAAAAGGACGTTGATAATATGAAAGTAGAATTGATTTGTGTAGGGACGGAGCTGCTCCTTGGGAATATCGTCAACACCAACGCAGCTTTCATTTCCGAAAAATGCGCCATGCTTGGGCTTTCTATGTTCTATCAGAGCGTGGTTGGGGATAATGGGCAGCGGCTTGAAGAGCTTTTGCAAACAGCAAAAGGGCGCTCTGATGTTATCATCCTCTGCGGAGGGTTAGGCCCTACGCAGGACGACCTTACCAAAGAGACGG
>CATLBW010000087.1 GCA_949879775.1 uncultured Lachnospiraceae bacterium | reverse complement strand
TTATCAATGTAAATCGACATTTTCTTTCAGCAACTGTTTTGCTGTATCATTTTACCCCCCTAAATTTGAATATTATAGTAACTGGGATATCGAAAAAAGGAGGATACAGGAGGAAAGAGCAGGTTTGGTTGATAAAGCTGTGGAGCAGGTTATCATGAAATTGGTAAAGAGTGAGAAGTTTGGGGACAGGCTGAAAGAGAGGATTGGGTGTAAAATTGATACAGAAGAAATTGACAAGGCAATATCGGGGTATCAAAAGCAATTTCTATGATAATATCGCCGATTATGAATCATTGATAGAAGATGCAAGGATGCGAAAAAACGGCGTCCAGATGAATGCCATTACAATTGACAATGTGTATAAATACCTGATGTTTTTTGAAAAACTTTATGATAGAATGAATGATGGCGAGAGGAAGCAATTGCTGGAAAGTTTTGTTTTAGCTGTTTATATTTATGAAGAGGAACAGGAGACATCCAACGGCAGAGAAGGTGGAAGCGATAAAGGATGCGTTGAAACATTTTGAGGTTATATGAGGAAATTGTTTGTTATAGAAAGGAATTTATGCTTGTTGATACTTAAGATAGTACGGAGGTGGGGTTGAATGGAATTTAAAACGGTAATTTTACGATTTAGAGATTTGGTAACTGAAAACAATGTTACGATAGCTAGGCATAAAAATATGATTGATCAAAAGGGATATGCCTGGTGGGGGTGGTGGAATAAGGGGAATGAAAAACTCCCATTTGAAGAATTTTGTGTGCTAAAAGGTGAAATTGAGGATCAACCGAGATATTTTTATCTTATGGATTCAGGACAGGAAAAGTTGTATAAGGCTGAATGCCTTGATATAAAATGTTCTAAAAGCGATAAGATATTATCGCCGGAATTGGACTGTACCCCTAATTATTATAATGAACAAAAGTATTATGCATGGTTTAAATTTGATAAAATTGAGGAATGTAATGCTGATGAAGTTAAGGATTATACATATGTGAAAGTAGATTCATTGTTTGTAGAAAATCATTTTAATTATGAAAAATTTTATGGAAAAAGAGTTTATAACATTAAGGAACTGATTCAGCAAAACAGGACAATATGGTTTGTGCGGAATTATAGTGAGAATGATGATTCAGATTATGAAATACAATTATTAAATTCCAGTGTTGTAGAGCCACATGACTTTAGCGACAAATATTTTGAAACTGGCAGTGATACTTTGTTATGGTTATCAGATTTACATTTTGGCACAGATGGTGTTTTTAAGGTCAAAATGGCAAAGGAAACAGATGTAACTTTAACTGCGCATATTAGAAACGCATATAATGACCTTAATAAAGTGGGAGGATTGATAATAACAGGAGATATCACATCATTTGGAGAGCCAGAGGGTTTCAGTAAGGCAGAAGATTTTATTGTTGATTTGAATAGGAATCTTACAAGAAAACTTGTATCTGAAAATATAATTTTTTGTCCTGGTAATCATGATTTTGTGCGTAAAAATGAGGAACTTGGCGAAGGTGTTCCTGAGAAGGTTTCGGAAAACGCAGATAGTATCAGTGCATATAAGGGATTCTATAATTCGATTCATAATTTGAATCCCAATGAATATATGGCATGTGGGCGTAGATTATTGATGTCCACAGGACGAACAGTAGAAATAGTAGCTTTAAATAGTCTTATTTTACAGCAATATAAGGATTTTGAGGGACATGGGTTTTTGTCAGATAAACAGCTAGAATATGTTGCAAATAAAATGGGATGGGAAGAAAATGTCCAAACAAATTCTATTCGTATTGCGATAATGCACCACCATTATATGCCGGCTTGTTTGGTTGAGCACGTAGATGTAAAAAAGCCAAGTAGTGTTGTATATGATGCTGAGCGTCTTGTACAGTGGTTATCAAAATATGACATTAAACTACTTTTACATGGGCATAAGCACCAGTCTTTTATTTCCAAAATCGGGCATTTTGATAACAGCATTAATGAAATTGATGAAGGTAGAATGAAAAATATATATGTTATTGGAATGGGAGGGACAGGAGCTGTTGATTGTGAAAATAAATTTTCTACATTGACATTTTGCATTAATCATATTGAGCTGAAATTTTTTAGAATATATGCTGATAACACCGAAAAAGATAAATGTGTTCAAACAGTGCGTATACCAATATAAAATTAGATGGAGGATAATAGATGATAAAGTTAGTAATTACAGATTTGGACGATACATTATATTCATGGATAGGGTTTTTTATACCAGCTTTTTATGGTATGGTACGTGAGCTATCTTTATTGATTAATGTGCCTCAAGAGAAACTGTTGGAGGAATATAAAGCAATTCATCAAGAAGTAGGAAGCGTTGAATATCCATTTGCAACTTTGAGCCTCCCGGCTGTTAAAAAGAAATATTGCGGAATTACTGATGAACAAGTCAAAATTGAACTTAACCCTGCGTTCCATAAATTTAATTCTATTCGTAAAAAATTATTAAAATTGTACCCGGGAGTAGAAGAGACCTTAGAATTTTTTTATAACAATCATATAATGGTTGTTGCATATACTGAGTCGGCAGAAGAAAATGGTTTTTATCGATTAAAGAAATTAGGGATTGATAATTATTTTAAAGAGGTATATGTATCTGATAGCTTGTATAAGCGGTCCGACACTATCCCATCATCTCCTAAAACACATATAGTACATGGGAAGAAACCTAATGCAGAGGTATTAAAAGAAATTTGTTGTGGGGAGAAAGTTTCTCTATGTGAAGCAGTGTATATTGGTGATAGTTTATCTAAAGACATGTTGATGGCAAAACAAGCTGGCATTACATCAATATGGTGTGATTTCCCTAGAGACGATGTTAAAGACCTATATAGTAAATTGGTAGCTATATCACATTGGACAGATGAAGATTTCCAGCGAGAGCAACATTATAAAAATGAGTGGAAAGAAAATGGCTATATTCCAGATTATACGATCAATACTTTTGGAGAGTGCAGGGAAATTCTTTCTCAGATTAATAAGCGAAAATTATCTTGAAAAAGTTTGTATATGTGTATGAGGTATATAAGGCTCATTGCCAGGAAATTTATATATCAATAGATACACAGACATTTATCGTAAATAGGTAGGAGTTTCCCTTCCTTTGGGTTGCCGCTTGGTTTTGGGCAGGAAGTTGCTTGCCGAAAAGCTAACGGATAGTGTGTAAGGACGAAATCAGTGGAGACAATCGTACTTTTGTCCCACAAATCACCAGATAGTGTCATTAATGTGACGGTGGAATTTGGAGAAGGCGAGGAAAAAGTACCTTTAGATGCAATAGCAGAGCGGGCAATGAAATATCAGCCGAAACCGAAAATTACATATAAAATGATACAGGAAAATATTGAGAAGAAATATGGATTTAAAGTACATACTGCGTATATTGCAGAGGTGATTTCATGGATGAAAGGATTCATCAGATTGCAGAGCAGATAGTTGCAATACATCAAAAAGCTTATGAGGTTTATTTGCCGTTGGTTGTAGATGTCTGTGGCAGAACCGTGTCAGAGGTCCAATTATCGCATTTGCTTGATTATCTGCTGGACTTTGCATGTGATGAAAAAATACTGGAGTTGTATAAAAAGGTGTGTAGAAGATATTTATATGTATATCCGAAATGCATCAAATTTTATATTGAAGCGTATCGGGAGATGTGGGAAGATGAGGAGGAATGCTTAGAAAATGATTTGTAGATTAAGCAGAGTATAAGCGTTTTAAGAAATATTTTGTATGGGCTTATGAATGATGCGAGAATAGGAGAATGTGTATGGCGAAAATTGTGAAAGAGACTATTCATGCTAAAGGTATTGATATTGGCATCTATACAACAAATTTTGAAAATGAGTTTATCTCATTAACGGATATTGCAAAATATAGAAATGAAGATGACCCAAGATTTGTGATTCAAAACTGGATGCGCAATCGTAATACAATAGAATTTTTAGGCATTTGGGAAGAATTACATAATCCTGATTTTAACCGTGTGCAATTCGAGGCGGTTAAAAATGAGGCGGGTTTAAATCGTTTTGTTATGACACCGACAAAGTGGATTACACAGATGAATGCCATCGGTATTGTTTCAAAAGCAGGACGTTATGGCGGAACATATGCTCATAGTGATATTGCGATGTCCTTTGCAACTTGGATTTCGCCTGAGTTCCAGTTATATATTATGAAGGATTACAGGAGATTAAAGTCAGATGAGAATAGTCGGTTATCTTTGAACTGGAATTTGAATAGAGAGATTTCCAAGTTGAATTACAGGATACATACAGATGCAATTAAGGATAATTTGATACCGACAGAATTAACACCTGCACAGGTGGCTTATACCTATGCTAATGAAGCAGATTTGTTGAATGTTGTTTTGTTTGGAAAAACAGCAAAGCAGTGGAAAGATGAGAATCCGACTGTAAAAGGAAATATGCGGGATGTGGCAACACTGAATCAATTATTAGTGCTTGCGAATCTGGAAAGTTATAATGCTGTTTTGATTAATCAGGGAAAGAATCAGAGAGAACGAATGGAATAGCTTCGGCAGCTAGCAGTACAACAGTTACAAACATTGGAGGCAGTAAGTTTGAATAATCTTCCCCAATTAACAGATAAAACATAATTTTAAAATTGTATTTTGTTATAATGTTAATGAGAGGGTGATAAAAATGAGAGGAAAGACAATACGACAATTTCTAATTGATGGTCAGGCAGATGGTAGATGGGCTAGTGAGCTTTCTAATTGGAGGGGTAAGGCATATAAAATTCCACGTACATATATTAATCAATGTACGGATAGAGATGATTTGAGTAATACGGGAGTGTATTTTTTGTGCGGGCGTAATGATGAAACAGATGAGGAACAAGTTTATATAGGAGAGGCTGAAAATATTTTTAACAGACTTAAACAACATCTTTCTGAAAAGGATTTCTGGACAGAGTGCATAGTGTTTATTAGCAAAGATAATAATTTGAACAAAGCACATATAAAATATTTGGAAAATCATCTTTATACTTTGGCAAAAGAATCTAAAAGATACGAAGTAGTAAACAATAATGTGCCTGCAGAAGCATCAATATCTGAAATGGATCGTGCAGAAATGGATGAATTTATTGATAATATGCGGTTGATTTTAGGAGTATTGGGACATAAAATTTTAGAACCGTCTATAAAGAGGAAAAGCGATGAGAAAGAGATTCTTTATATCTTACAAGACCGTTCTGGAATCAAGGCAAGTGGTAAACCAATTTCAGAAGGTTTTGCGGTGTTGAAAGGTTCCAAAGTTGCTGATAATGTGGCAACATCCTTATCAAAGTCTGTTATCAATAAACGACAGCTATTATTTGATAAAGGCATTGTTGATGAGAACTTTACTTTTACTCAGGATTGGGCATTTACGAGTCCTTCACTTGCAGCAGCAATAGTTGTAGGCTATAGTATTAACGGTAGGAATGCATGGAAGAATAAAAAGGGAATATCATTAAAAGAAATAGAAGAGGGATAATAGTGATTTTTGTGGGAATCTGGTAATACCGTTGAAACTGTTTTTAGTAGTAAAGGAAAAAACCAACGCAAAGACTCACCTGTTGACTAAATAGCAGAAGCTACGGAATTATCTCTGGATATATATGGATGGCGATAAATTATCGCCATCTGCGCCGAGCACGACCGCTTTGTGGCATCTACATCTTCCTGCGAGTGCGCATCCCCCGGAGGGTCTGTCTATCTGGCAATTATTTAATGCCAGATAGATTGTTAAAGAATTAGAAAACCAGACAATGCAGTTAATATAATCAACAGAATAATTATATAGGTATTTGCCTGAGGGTAGAGGTGATTGTACAAGATCTGTTTTGCACAATCATCTCTATTTTTAGGTTGATTTAAGCTACAGAATGTATAATGTAACAAACTGCCGGGGGTGCGCGCGATTTTGTAAGGAAGATGCTGTGTCTCACGCAGCCTAAATCGGCGCAGGTAAACGACAAAAAACTATTGTCGTTCATTATCATAGAAGAGGAGATGGAAGTATGCAAAACAAAATAAGGAAATATGCCGCCGTCTTTACGGCGCTGTGTACCATGGCGGCGTCCCTGGTTTTCCAGGGAGAAAGCGCGCAGGCGGCATATAGTGAGGATGAGGCGGCGTTCATTGCGTTTACTGACGCAGGGGCGTCGGCAAAAGGGGTAGAGGGCGGCTATAGCATTGATGGTACGGCGGTAACGGTAAGCGCAGCCGGGACGTATGTATTTTCCGGAAGCTGCGAGGACGGGAGCATTACGGTAAAGAAGGGGACGACAGGGGTTAGGCTGGTGCTGAATGGGCTGGATTTGACCTCTGCTTCTGATGCAGCAGGTCCAATCCTTTGCAAAGCTGGCACCAAGACAGAGCTTGTGGCGGAGGCTGGCACGGTAAATAACCTGTCTGACAGTGCGGCAAATACGGAGGAGAAAGCTGCCGTCAAGGTGAATAAGCAATCTTCCCTGACGCTGTCCGGCAGCGGGACCTTGAATGTCAGCGGCATGTGTAAGAACGGCATTAAGGGAGGGGCCAAGAGCGATATTATTGTCAAGGAGCAGAATTTACACATTAAGTCGGCGGATCATGGGCTAGCCTCGGACAATACGGTAACCGTCAAGAGTGGGAAAGTAACGATTGAAGCTGGCGGGGACGGAATCAAGTCGTCGCCGGACAGGGTCGATGACGCGGGCAATGCAGACGATACGGTGTCTTTGGGGGACATTATCTTAGAAGGCGGCGAAGTGAAAATTGATGCGGCGGCAGACGGCATCCAGGGGGATAACAGCGTAACGGTTTACGGGGGTTCCTACCAAATTACAACGAACGGCGGCTATACAACCAAGCTTGCTGAGGACGCGGATAGTTGTAAGGGCATCAAATCAGACAGTTCCCTGACTGTCTATGGCGGCGAGTTTGTCATCAACAGCGCGGATGACGCGCTGCACAGCAATGAGTATATCACCGTCTTGGGAGGGACATTTGACATCCAGACCGGAGACGACGGTATGCATGCCGACACATCCTTGATTGTCGGATCAGAGGAGGAGGAATCTGACATAGATGTCGCTATCAGGAATTGCTATGAAGGGCTGGAAGCGGGGACAGTCTATGTAAACAGCGGGAATATCAATGTGAATTCCACGGATGACGGCGTCAACGCAGCCGGCGGCAATGATGGCAGCGGAAACAATGGAGGACCTGGGGATGGTTTTGGTCCTGGCGGCGGCAGGCCTGGCGGCGGTGGACCTGGCGGCTGGCAGCCGACGGCTGGCGCCTATGCGGCTGAAAGCTCGGAATATGCCATTTATATAAACGGAGGCACGCTCTATGTCAAGGCAGCAGGAGACGGGCTGGATTCCAATGGGGACCTTTATATTTCCGGGGGGAACATCATTGTCTATGGCGCACCGGCCGGAGGTCCCGGCAGTGATAACTTCCCATTTGACCATGACGGAAGGTTTGCCATTACCGGCGGTTATATCTTTGGCGCGGGTTCTTCCCAGATGGAAGAGGGCGTACAGTCTTCTACGCAGGGTTATATCGTGAGCAGGAGCAATTATAACCAAGGGACCGTTATCCATGTGAAAGACAGCCAGGGAGAAGTGCTCTTTACGGAAACTTTAGCCGAGCGGGTGAATTATATGATGTATTCCTCGCCGCAGATGACGTCTTCGGGAAGTTACAGCTTCCAGACCGGGACGGCGGCTGCCCAGATTGCTGTCAGCCAATGCCAGGTTACGTTGGCGGAGGACAGCTATACTTATAATGGAATGGAACAACGGCCGGACGTTACAGTGACGTATGGCGGAAAGGCCCTGGTAAAGAACCAAGATTATACCCTTAATTACAGCGATAATATCAATGTGGGGACAGCGAAAGTGACAGTAACTGGAATGGGTAATTATACCGGGTCTGTAGAGAAGGAATTTACCATCCTGGCAAAAAGCGAAGAGGGCGGCAACCCGGGAGGGGAAGGGAACCCAGGAGAGGGCACGAACCCGGGAGGGGAAGGCAATCCTGGAGCGGATGCAAATCCTGGCGGGACGGTTTATCAGAAACCAGCGAAGGTTACAGGCGTTTCGGCAATATCGGTGAATACCTCCAAAATAAAGGTAAGTTGGAAAGGGGCGTCCTCTGCAGATGGGTATTGCCTATACCGCTATGACAGTAAGAAAAAATCATGGAAACGGCTCAAAACAATTTCTAAGGCAGCAGCTATCAGCTATACGGACAGCAAGCTTGCAAAAGGCACGGCTTATAAATACCGGGTATGCGCGTATGTTTCTGTAGACGGGAAATATTATTATGGTGATTTTTCCAAGGAGGTTACGGCTGCGACGAAACCAGCCAAAACCAGCATCAAGTCTGTGACTGCAAAAAAGAAAGCCATTACGCTCAAATGGAAAAAAACGGCGGGGAGCGGATATGAGATTACTTATTCGACCAGGAGCAATTTCTCCGGCGCGAGGACAATCAAGGTAGGCGGCGCTTCTAAGTCATCCTATACATTGAAGAAGCTAAAGGCGAACAAGACATATTATTTGAAAATCCGCGCCTACAAGAAAGTTGGCAATAAGGTTTACCGCGGGGCGTACAGTGTAAAAAAGAAGATTAAGACAAAGTAAGGCTTTTTGCAAAGGAAATGCGCTCCGGGCAGGGTGCGCGCTCGCACAAGGGGCAAATATTGTTTTGCAATTGTGGGGCTGTCGGAAAATAGACTTTACAAACAATATATAGATTTGGTGATGGGGATACCAAGCTATATATCGTGGTCGTTTCCCGACAGCCCTATTATGGTTAGAGTGTTTTATGGAAAGCTGCCACTGCTGCCGCGTAAACCGTCTGGAAAGGAACTTTGCACTGCCTTGCCGCCGCCGCGACGTCTTCGTATTCCGGCTTACATTTCGTGATGCCGTAGCCTGTGCTGATTTTAATGGTGATTTCCCCGTAGACAGTGGAAATTTTACGGAACTGCGCATCAAGCGTCCGCCGGTAACAGGGCTGGATGCGGATGCCGCGCGTAGCGGTATGCGTTAAAATCAGACGGCTGAAACGGCTTTCCTCTGATACATTGCACAGGACGGTCAGCAATATGCCGGGGCGGTCCTTTTTCATATTAATGGGGGTGGTATAGACGTCCAAAGCCCCAGCGTCCCTAAGAAGGTTTGTGGCATAGGAAATCGTTTCCGGCGTCATGTCATCCAGGTTACAGGAAAGCTCCAGGATCTGGTCGAGGCTGTGGAACTGTTCGGTATAATAGTCGGGATGTGTTTCCTTGCTTACGTTTGGTATCATGTCCCCAGGGAAGGGATGGCCGGGGAGCTGCCTGGGGGCGGGAACCGGGAGGACGCTTAAGTTCCCCCAGAATGCACGCAGGCAGTTAGCGGTATCAAAGTCTTTGGAGCCCATCCCATATCCGGTTTGTTCTACGGACATAGGCGGCATGGGCGTGAATTGGCTGGCAAAGTGTTTGAGCAGCGCGGCGCCCGTGGGGGTGCATAACTCGCCGTCCACGCTTCCCCCATAAATGGGGACGTCTTTTAAGATTTCAGCAGTCGCCGGGGCGGGGACCGGAAGGTTGCCGTGCGCGCAGCGGACGCTGCCGCTTCCTACGTGGATGGGAGAGGCGATAATCTGTTCCGGCCCTAATAGCTCTAACAGCAGGCAGCATCCGACAACGTCCATGATGGCGTCTAAGGTGCCCACTTCGTGGAAATGGATTTGGGAAATATCCACATGGTGCGCAGTGCTTTCCGCATTGCCGATTAAGGTATAAACGGCCCTGGCGTGCTCTTTCACAGACGCAGAAACCGGCAGGTGGCTAATCTGTTCAAGTATCTGCGGGTAGCTGGCATGGAGGTGGCTGTGTGGATGCCCCTTGTCATGCTGCTGGTGAAGCCCATCCGCGTGTCCCTTGCCATGCTGCTGGTGAAGCCCATCCGCGTGTTCCTTGTCATGCTGCTGGTGAAGCCCATCTGCGTGTCCTTGCGGGGCGTCTGCAGTGGGACATTCCTGCTGTCCGAGGATTACGACGTTTATTTTCGTGCCAAAGATGCCACACTTTTCGCAGGGGGAGGTGCTTAACATGAGTTGGTTGGGAAACAGGCTGTTCATATTTTTAATAAAAGCGTCCTTGCCGGAATCCGGCAGAAGTTCATAGAGTGCGCCCATCAGCATATCGCCGGAAGCGCCCATGTTGCATTCAAGATAAAGTGTTTTCATTTTCATTACCTCCTATATGATTAATCATGCTGGCAAGGTAGCCAGCGCCAAACCCATTGTCTATATTTACCACGCTGACGCCGCTGGCACAGGAATTGAGCATAGACAGCAGCGCGGAAAGCCCCTGGAAATTCGCGCCGTAGCCGACGCTTGTTGGGACTGCAATCACCGGGCAGTCCGCAAGCCCTCCGATTACGCTGGCGAGGGCGCCCTCCATGCCGGCGACGGCGATGATGGCCGAGGCTTTGGAGATCGTCTCTATGTGGGAGAGAAGACGGTGGATGCCGGCAACGCCTACGTCATACAGCCTCTCTACTTTATTTCCCAGGGCTTCAGCGGTCAGGGCCGCTTCTTGTGCGACTGGGATGTCGCTGGTGCCCCCGGTAGCGACAATGATGAAGCCAGGGGCGGTGATTTCTTCCTGGCGGTTGACAATCCCTACATGGGATAGCTTGTCGTAAGTAAGCGCAAAGCGTTCTGACAGATAGGCGGCGTGTTCTTCTGTAAGCCGGGTAATCAGGATATTCCTGGAATCGGGGGACAACATGGAACGAAGGATGCCCTCTATCTGTTCGGCGGCTTTCCCGGCGCCGTAGATTACTTCCTGCGTGCCCTGGCGGATATGCCTGTGATGGTCGACCTTGGCATAGCCAAGATCTTCAAACGGGCTGATTTTTAATTTTGCATAGGCAGTATGGATATCAAGTTTCCCTTCCTGGACCTGCTGTAAAACCGATAATATATGCTGTGATTCCATCATAACCTCTTTTCTGCAAAAAAATGCGCGATTTCTATGAATAATTATAGGATTTTCCCAAACAATAGTCAAGAAAACAAGTTTTTAAATCTGCCCGCCCAGAATGGTTGCTTTTTTGGCTTATAGCGCTGGGGTTAAAAATGCAAAAGCATTTGTTCCCAAAGCTGCTAAGGCAAAATTTACTAAATTTTTATGGAAACTGCCATATTTTTACCAGATATGGAATGGAAAATAGAAATTTTAACCACAAAAATGGCAGGAGAATTGATAACTTGAGAAAATGAATAGCCTTTTATGAAGAAAAAGTAATCAAAATATGGGAAATAACCGTCAGATTCCTAAAATTTTTTGGGAAAAGGGACATGCCCTGATATTTGACAAATTATCAAAAAGGTGCCATAATTTTCGAAACTCAGATGAAAATGCAAGGTAGAAAGGATGAGGAATATGAACGAGAGAATTATTAAATTAGCAGATGCAGATGAAGTATGTGATTTTGTTAGTGCTGCTGGTAAATGCGATTTTGATGTGGACGTTTCCTACCAGCGCATGGTCATTGATGCTAAGTCCATTTTAGGGGTTATGGGGCTTGGCGTGGAAAAGGAACTTACAGTAAAGTATGGCGGCAAGGATCTGAGTTTTGAAAACGTATTGAGCAAATACACCGTGGCTTAACTTGACCTAAGGAGGGATCCAACGAAGTTGGGAGGATGCCTTAGGTCCCTAAAAACAACCAAGAAGCAGCCCGAAGTTGGGAGGATGCCTTAGGTTATGCCACAATTTAGGCAGAAACATTGACATTTTTGATAGACATCAGGAAGAGAGGCTGTCGCGCTAAGAAATTGGCGCGGCGGCTTTTTTCTTACAGGAAATGCATCATCACGCTAAAACGTGAAAGTATCTTTCCTGTAAGAAAAAAATTATGCGCACTCGCACAAGAGGTATCTATTGTTTCACAATTGTGCTCGGCGCATCAAAGTGTGCAATCCCCGGGGGATTGAGGGGCTAGGGGAGTTGAAGTGGGCTTGCCCACTTTGTTCCCAGGAAATGCATCATCACGCTAAAACGTGAAAGTATCTTCCCTATAAGGTAAAAATAAATATGCGCACTCGCACAAGACCGCTTTGTTCCGGTTTCCCCAGAGGGAAATGGAGTTTGTGTTCTGGATAGATTGGGGTTATAATGGTGCAAGGGATTGACATTATGGAAGGATATAAGAATAACAAATATGGAACAGATTAAGATTTCCGTGCGCAATCTGGTGGAATTTATTTTGCGTTCCGGGGATATCGACAACCGTTATGGCAAGGCGCCCCAGAAAGAGGCAATGCAGGAGGGCAGCCGCATCCACCGCAAGATCCAGCGCAGTATGGGAGCTGACTATCAGCCTGAGGTCCCCCTTAAGATAGAGCTGGATAAGGAGGGATATGTGCTGCTGATTGAGGGCAGGGCGGATGGCGTCATTATAAGGGATGGGAAGGCGACGATAGATGAAATCAAGGGGGTTTGCCAGGATGTGAATCTGCTGGAGGGGCCTGTCTGCGTGCATCTGGCGCAGGCGAAATGCTATGCCTATATCCTGGCTTCACAACAAGGGTTTTCCGAGGTTTCGGTGCAGCTAACGTACTGCAGCCTGCGCACGGAAGAGATACGCAGGTTCCGGGAGCATTATTCTTTGGAGGAGCTTAGCCAATGGTTCCTGTCGTTGACGGAAGCGTACGATAAGTGGGCGCATTTTCAGCTTGAGGCGAGGAGGGAGAGGGATTTGTCGATTGAGGGGCTTGAATTCCCATTTCCTTACCGGGAGGGCCAAAAAGGGCTTGCCGCTGACGTGTACCGTACGGTTAGCCGCAGGAAGAACCTCTTTATCCAGGCGCCTACAGGGACAGGGAAGACGATTACTACGGTGTTCCCGGCGGTGAAGGCTGTGGGGCAGGGGCTGGCGGATAAGGTTTTCTACCTGACCGCGCGCACGATCACACGCACGGTGGCAAAGGAAGCCTTTGATACGCTGCGGGCACAGGGGTATCAGGGGCGTGTGCTTATCATCACGGCCAAGGAGAAGCTCTGCCTTTGCAGGGAAATGGACTGCAACCCAGTGCACTGTCCCTACGCCAGGGGGCATTATGACCGCGTAAATGACGCTGTCTTCGATTTGCTTTTGCAGGAGAGGGACGTTACCAGGGAGGTTTTGCTTGCGCAGGCTGAAAAATTCCAGGTATGCCCTTTTGAAATGTGCTTAGACACATCGTTGTGGGTGGATGATATCATCTGTGATTACAACTACGTCTTCGACCCTAATGTGTACCTCAAGCGTTTCTTTGCGGAGGGAGTGAAAGGGGAGT
>CATLBW010000086.1 GCA_949879775.1 uncultured Lachnospiraceae bacterium | reverse complement strand
GACGAAAAAAGCCGCCAGAACATTCTGAAAGCCGTCCGGGCGATCGAAATGCATATGGCTCAGTCCTGCATTGCCATGGGAATCCTCCAGAGCATTTCCGTCAGCTCGTTGGGGAAATTATCGTCCAGCCAGCTTCGTTATCAAAGAACGCCTTCCAAAGGAAGGGTATCGGAGGCTGCACTTATGGCCCACCTGCGGAAATATTTTTTCCTGTTTATGGAAAAACAGCCGGAATTACGTATAACGCGAATAATTCGGAAGCAACAAGACTCGTTAGGAAGCTATTGGGATTCCCTAGCTTCTTAATGGTACAAACTTTTTACTCTCAAGATAGACTAAACCTATACTCATAAACTGCCCCCTTTAATTATTTTTTATTAATGGTTATTTTCTTTCCTTCCCACGTTTCTATATATATACATTCTTCATCTTCTTCAGCGGCAAGACATTCTGGAGATAAAGGGATTTTTCCATTTCCGTTTTCGCTATTATAAACATATGTAGGTATTGCAAGACCAGAGGTATTACCTCTAAGACCTTTTACAATTTCTAGTCCCTGACTAACAGAAATATAGAAATGATGAGTCCCTATAATATTTTTAGGATGAAAAATATAATAAGGCCGAATTCGGTTTTCCAATAACAATGGATTTAGAAGTTGAACAGTGTATAAGTTATTGTTTACATTTTTTAGAAAAACCATTTGGTTTCCCATAACTATTCCTGCATCAACTAACATTTTGCATGCTAGAGATGCTTCCTCTGTGACTTCTAACGGATGATTAAACTGTGTATTGATATAAATCGGAGAATATGTTTCCAAAATCTTTACCAATTGAGGTGTAATTCGCTGTGGTAGAGTTACAGGTGTTCTTGTTCCTATGCGTATTATTTCTATTGATGGAATCTGATTTAATTGCCACAAAATCTTATCTAAAGCTTCGTCTGATAAAGTTAAGGCATCTCCACCTGTAACTAAAACATCACGTATTTCTGGGTGTTGTTTGATATACAATATAGAATCATTTATTTTTGATATTGACGTATCGAAATCATAAGTGCCAATATTTCTTCTTCTTTGACAATGTCTGCAATAACTTGGACACGAATTAGTTATATTAATGATTGCTCTATCTGGATAACGGCGAGTTATTGCTCCAGCAGGATTAGTGGAATTTTCTCCCATAGGGTCATTACTTCCCCAAGTCTCTAACTCACAAATACTAGGAATTACCTGAAGAAAAAAAGGATCGCTATTTGATGCTAAACGAATTTGTGAAAGATAATACGGAGTCACACTCCATCTATATACCGATGATACCTTTTCTATGTTTGCAATACTATCAACTGACATATTAAAAATATTTTTTAATACATCAGTTGTATTAACTCTATTTTTCATTTGCCATTCCCAATTTCTCCAATCTTCTTCGGAAGCTTGAAAATATTCTAAGAGCTTTTGTTTGTTATAATTGATAATACTTTTATTGCTATGCTCCTCTAAATATTTAATTTTATATTTATAAAATTCTTTGGCAAGATGTGTTAATTCTTCAGAACGCAATTTTGATTTAGCATTCATGTATCTCTCCCCCTTTTATTTATCTCATAGCTATGGTTTTGATATAAATATTTTCTTGAAAATTCAGCAAATTACTGGATAAATGAAGTGCTATCTATGCTTTCCTATTCCTGCATCCAATAGATAACTTTCAAGTTACCCATACAATTTTATACAATCTGACAGATAACAGTGGATTATCAATGAATTCCTCTATCATCAAATCCAACGGATAACTTTGAATTATCCATTATTTATAGATATTTCACCTTATTAAGATATTGCCACTCTTCTTCCATTACATGAGAATCCTAAACATACATACAAATTGAATCAGAAAAGCCTTCACGTAAGGCCTCCAAAAGAAGCGGGCGTTGCTGTTGCCCAATAAGCCCTTGAACTGTTTGCTTTGAGCATAGACAGCCCCGACAATATGGAGATATTATGAAAGACCATAAGTGTTTTCTAAAAATTGATTTGTATATGTGAGGGCAGAGACATTTTGACATCCTTATCAATATAATGATATAATTTCAAGAACAGGGCGTCAGATATTTTTAATTACAATTATTAAGGAGGCATAACCAAGGATAATGAACAAATTATTGTTTGAATTAAAAAAATATTATGGAGAACATGCGGAATTTAGGGAGGGACAGGAAGAAGCTATTCATAATATTTTAGAGGGAAAGCGCGCATTGGTGGTACAAAAAACTGGATGGGGGAAGAGCCTTGTTTATTTTCTGGCGACTAAGATTATAAGAATGGAAACACATAGGCTGACAATGATTATAAGTCCATTATTGGCCTTAATGGACAATCAAATAGAATCAGCCCATAAGCTCGGGATGCGGATAAAGACTGTGAATTCAGAAAATAGAGAGGAATGGGGTAATATAATTGAGGAAATAAATCATAATAGCGTTGATGCATTAATAATTTCGCCAGAGAGATTAGGTAATGATGAATTTAAAAGGATGTTATCCCATGATATATCATACAAAATAGGGCTATTTGTTGTGGATGAAGCACATTGTATTTCTGATTGGGGGCATGATTTTAGGCCTGATTACAGGCGCATAGCTGATATAATAAAAATGCTGCCTCCCAATGTTCCTGTTCTTGCAACGACAGCGACTGCTAATGATAGGGTTGTAAATGATATTAAGGCACAACTTGGCAATGATATTGTGGTTAGCCGCGGCAGTTTAATGAGAAAGTCGTTAGCAATTCAAGTGATTATGCTGGACACAAAAGAAGAACGCTTGGCATGGCTGTCAAATAGTATAAATGATATTCCTGGAACAGGCATTATTTATTGTTTAACCGTCAATGACTGCCTATTGGTCGAGAAATGGCTAAAGGAAAATGCTATTTCCTGTGAAAGCTATTATGCATCTGTTGACAAGGAGCGGAAAAAGGAAATTGTAGATAAATTTATGGATAACCAATTTAAAGTGTTAATTGCGACTGTAGCTTTTGGGATGGGATTTGATAAAGGGGACATATCATTTATAATTCATTTTCAAAAGCCCGGCAATGTTGTTGCCTATTACCAGCAGATCGGCAGGGCAGGGCGTGCAATTGATAAAGCGTATGCAATCTTATTGTGCGGAAATGAAGACGATGAAATAAATCGTTATTTTATTGATTCCGCATTCCCGACAGAAGACACCATGCAAAAAGTAATACAAACAGTAACAGAACATCCTGGCATTAAGCTGATGGAATTTGAAAAAAGTGTTAATATGAGCCATACGACAATTAATAAATGTTTAAAGTACCTTCTTGTGAATGGGGATATTTATAAAGATGGAGGGGTTTATTACAAAACGCCTAAAGCTTGGGAACCGGATTTAGAGAAAAGCCTTAAGATAACTCAGATACGGAAAAATGAGCTAAAACAAATGAATGAGTTTGTAAACATATCGGGTTGTTATATGAAATATATTGCAGATGCATTAGATGATATCAATACACAACCATGTGGATGTTGTAGGAATTGCAGGCAGGAGAATATTTTTAATGTTGAAGTGCCTTTGGATGATGTCATAAGAGCGCAGGCATTTATTAAAAATGATTATAATATCATAGAGCCTAGGAAAAGATGGCCCATGGGGGTTAAAATTTCAGATAAAAATGCCATTTCGGCAGACAGGCGTTGTGAAGAGGGGAGGGTATTATGCAATTATGGGTCTGCAGGATGGGGGAGGCATGTGTCAGATTGCAAGTATAAGAAGGGCAATTTTGATGAACAGTTGGTGGATGCATCTGTTAAATTGTTGCGGAGTTTTGTTAGTGATAACCAGATTGCGTGGATTACAAGCATTCCTTCCATAAGGAGACCTGAATTAGTAAAGAATTTTGCAATGAGGATAGCAGATAAATTGGGACTGCCTTATCAGGAATCAGTGGTAAAAACTTGTGATAACCAGCACCAGAAAGAATTGAATACGAGTTATCTCCAATTTAAAAACGCAGACGAGTCATTTGAAGTGGTAAATGTATTAGAAGGAAAAGACGTATTGTTGATAGACGACATGGTGGATTCCAGATGGACGTTTACCGTATGCGGATATAAATTGAGGGATAAAGGATGTGGAAGGGTATTTACATATGCGCTGGCTAACACAGCCGGAAGAAATGGAGATGAATGACAATGGTTTATTCTGAAAATGCAATGAGTGCAATACTGTTGTGTTCCTACCTTGGTGTGAAGAAAGATGATCCTATAAAACCTTTTTCTCTTGGAGAATGGAACACATTTTTAGACGGTATTAGGGAAATAGGAGAGGAACCATCGATTATTTTTTCAAATAGCAAGGATTGGATGGAAAGATTGTATTATTCTGATAAACAGAAAGAAAGGATGGCTGCTTTATGTTTGCGGGGGGCATGCGTTGCGGTGGAATTGGATGATTTGCAAAAAAGGGGCATCTATGTTGTGACGTTGTTTGACAATAATTACCCTATTCTTTTGAGAAGGAGGTTGAAGAGGAAAACGCCTCCTCTGCTGTTTTATGCCGGGAATTTAGAACTGGCAAAAAAAATAGGCATTGCTGTTGTAGGTTCAAGGAATGTTGATAATGCGGGTATGGAATTTACCAGGAGCTTAGTTGAAAAAGCTTCGAAGGATAGATTGATTGTCTATTCCGGAGGGGCGAAAGGCGTTGATACAATTTCCGAAATAGCTGCCCTGAATTCACAAGGTGCAGTAGTTTCATTTGTGGCAGATTCCTTGTTGAATAAAATAAAGAAACGAGAAGTAATGCAGAATATTGCTGACGGAAGGCTTTTATTGATTTCTGATGTAAAACCTGATGCGGGATTCTCAGCGGCCAGGGCAATGAATAGGAACAAGTATATTTATGCGTCTGCATATGGAGCGTTCGTTGTGGAATCAGATTACAAAAAGGGAGGGACATGGAATGGCGCCCTCGAATCGATTAGAAATAATTATACGAAGACATTGGTATGGAACAATAGCAAATATGATGGGAATCAAAAGCTAATTGAACATGGAGGAATCCCCTTTGAACTTACGGAAGAAAGCATCTATTCTGTTATAACCAAAAAACAGGCGAACTATGAACAATTAGATATGTTTAAAAAGTAGATAAAACCATGGCAATAAATAATTTTGTATTTACGCTTTTTCTATCAGAAGAAGTATTTGATGAAACCGGGTTTAAAAAAATAAATGGACACTGTTCAACGGCAGGCCATATGGAATATATTTAAATCTGGCGTTTAGGACAAATAGTAAAAGGACATGGGAAAATAGAAACAAATGGAAATTAGTATTGTTTCTGTTTTCCTATGTTGCCTTTCGTATCTTAATTCTTAAAGTTGTCCTCTATTTACCTCCATCCCATTCCGTGGATGCTTCTCTGTAAGGATAGCTTTTTGCTTATGCATGGACACGCTGGTATAGATTTCCGTGGTGGTAATTGAGCTGTGCCCAAGCATTTTTTGGATGTAGCGGATATCCACGTCTGCTTCCAGCAGGAGCGTGGCAAATGAGTGCCGGAACATATGTGGTGTGATGTGCAGGGAAATGCCTGCCAGTTTGGCATATTTGTTAATCATAAGACGTACGGATTGTTCAGAAAGGCGGTTGCCGAGCCGGTTGACAAATAGCCATCCACTCTGTGCAATTTGTTTTTGAAAAGCGTCCAGGTAGAGAGAAAGGGCTAAGACCACGTCAGGATTGCCGATTTGTAAGATACGTTCTTTCGAACCTTTGCCCCAGATGAGGACGGAATAGTTTTCCATATCTATGTCTTGGCGCTTCAGGCAGCAAAGCTCTGAAATGCGCATACCGGTAGCAAATAAAAGTTCAATGACTGCGATGTCCCTTAAAATGGATTTTTTCTTGCTGGGGGTGGCGTCCTGCCGGGATTCCCGGTAGAGGGTATTCAGGAAAAGCTGGATTATGTTGGGTGGGATGGTTTTAGGCAGACGTTTGGGTTCCCGGAAAGAAAGGCGCATTTTGTTAAATGGGTTGACCTCCATTAGTCCTTCATATTCAAGGAAGTGAAAAAAAGCCTTGAGGCTGGCAATTTTCCGCTTGGTTGTCTTAGGCTGGTATGTCCCATGGAGCATTGTTAGGTAGGCGTTTATATTTTCCCTGGAAAATGGTTCGTTTGAATCAGATGAAAACGCTATGAATTGTGATAAGTCAATGCGGTATGCTTTGAGTGTTTTATCATTTAATTCCTTCTGTGTCTTGCAGTGCAGCAAATAATTTTCTTTTAGGTTTTCTAATGAGCGCATGATATTTCTCCTTTGTGTAAGATAGTGAATGGCTGTGCAATTTAATATCATACCCCTTATACCCCCTGCCGTTTTGCCCAAAGTACATATGGCATGAGGGAAGACCTGACGCCTCATGCCGGGGGAATTATAGTATAATACAAGACAGGGCATTGTGGCAAACAGTAAAATGGATACCTATGTGGAAAAATATTCGGAATATATTTTACGCGCTGAGGTGCGCATATATTACCATGATGCCATTGCGAAGTAATTTATGGTTGACAGTTATGGGCAATTCTTATATAATCAACTTATATAAAATAGTTATATAAATTGGTTATATAATATGGCTTTACGGAGGAATGGAAATGCCCAAACAGAGGATTACCAAGGAGATGATTATTGACGCTGCTTTCGAAATTGCGAGGAGCAGCGGAATGGAACAGGTTATGGTCAAAAACATTGCGGACAGGCTGGGATGTTCTGTGCAGCCGATTTACAGTTATTGCAAAAATATGGAAGGTTTGCGCCAGGAGGTGTCAGCGCGCGTTTGCCAGTTTATAGAAGAATACGCGGCAGCGCATGTTGATCTAGATGATTTGTTTCGCAGCACGGGTAAAGCTTATCTTCAATTGTCTAAGGAGGAACCCTATCTGTTTAAGATTTTTATCCTGCACCAGCGGACAGGCATATCTTCGTTGGATGAGTTTTACCAATCGCAGGCCAGCGCAGAGACCGCTGGGTTTATTGCGCGTGACCTTGGCATTAGCGTTTCACAGGCAAAGCGGCTGCACTTGAATATGCTGGTTTATACAATTGGGCTTGGAGCTATTTTTTCCGTGACGACGCCAGGAATATCCACAGAAGAGATATTTGCACAGCAGGAGGTTGCTTATGAAGCATTCCTTAATCAGGCGTTGGATGGGGGACGATAACCGGCTATTTGATTTAGGAGGAAAACAGTTAGTGGGAAAAGGGATTATTATTTATCAATCAAAATATGGCGCAACCAAAAAATATGCAGTCTGGCTGCGTGAAATGACAGGTTTTGCCTGTGAGGAAGCGTCAAAGGCTGCCTGGCATAAGGCCGCGCAGTATGAAACCGTTATAGTATGCGGGGGCGTTTATGCTTCGGGAATAGCGGGATTATCATTTTTAAGAAAAAATATAAACCTGTTAAAGGGCAGGAAGGTTGCTGTTTTTGCAGTTGGCGCGTCGCCGTATGACGAGAAAGCATTAGATGAAATCAAAGCGCATAACTTGAAAAATGAGTTGAAGGATGTGCCGCTTTATTATGGGCGCGGCATCTGGGATGAAAGCCGGATGAAATTTACAGACAGGACGCTGTGCAGGATGCTGCAAAAATCAGTGGCGAAGAAAGACCCTGCCACATATGAGCCGTGGATGAAAGCCTTGATGTGTTCCATAGGGAAGACATGTGACTGGACAGACAAGAAATATTTAACGCCATTGCTGGAGGATGTTCATTAATACGCGGAGGAGGAAAACATATGAAATTTTGGGGGATGGCGATGCTTCTGTTTTTTTATGGCATTTATATTGGAAAAATGCTTTTGCAAAAAAGAAAGGGAATCCGCACAGACCAGATTGCCAAGGGTGGCAAGAGGGATAGGGTATTTTATGTTGAATTGGTGTTAAAAGCTGCAACGTATACTGTTGTGGCTGCTGAAGTTATCAGCATATTTGCAGCCAGGCCGCGGCTTTTGCAGGTATTTACAATCTGCGGTATTGTTCTGGGCTGTATAGGCGATATAATTTTCCTGGCGGCGGTTATCACCATGAAAGATAGCTGGCGCGCGGGGATTGCGGAAGGTGACAAGACGGAAATGGTAACCGCAGGTATTTATAAAATCAGCAGGAACCCGGCGTTTTTGGGGTTTGATTGTGTATACATAGGGTTTGTATTGATGTTTTTTAACCTGCCGCTGCTTGTGCTTTCCATTTTTGCAATGGTAATGCTGCATTTACAAATTTTGCAGGAAGAGCAGTATATGGTGAATGAATTCGGCGATAATTATATCAGTTATAAGAAAAAAGTCTGCCGCTATATTGGCAGGAGATTTTAACTAGTGTCTTGGCGCCTCATTCCCGATATAAGATATCCTTGTAAATATCGTAGTCCTCTTGTTTAAATACATTGAATATAACTTTTTCTATCTGTAAATCTGTAAGCAGAAATTCTGTTACTGTCTGCACGGCGATTTCGGCTGCTTTTATCTGCGGAAAATGGAATTCACCTGTGGATATGCAGCAGAAAGCAATGCTTTTGAGTCCCTTGCCAGATGCAAGTTCCAGGCAGGAGCGGTAGCAGCCTGCAAGCTGTCGGCAATGTGTTTCGGTGAGCGGGCCTGAGACAATCGGCCCAACCGTATGCAGGACATAACGGCAGGGAAGATTGAAAGCGGGCGTAATTTTAGCGGTCCCCGTCGGCTCGTCAAATCCCTGCGCCCGCATCAATTCATCACAGGCAAGACGCAATTGGACGCCGCTGACGCTGTGGATGATGTTATCCACACAGGAGTGGCAGGGAACGAAGCAGCCCCGTAAAGCGCTGTTGGCGGCATTTACAATTGCATCAGCTTTCAGGGTGGTGATATCCCCGCGCCAGAGGATGAGGCGGCTGTTGAGAGGGGAAGCCGGTAGGGAATCACTGTCGGTAACCCCCTTATTACGGACTTCCTCGCTTAAATACTCATCCTGAACCTTGAGAAATTCGTCACCTATTGGGCGGGGAGGACGGATATTCATAAGGCTTCTGAGAAGCCGTTTTTGCTCCCCGGGATTTGCTGGGATTTCCATATCTGTGTATTGCGGCAAATCTGCCAGCAGCTCTTTTATCAGGTATAATCTTCTTTCACTTTGTTCCATGGGCGCTCCTTTCCAGAATCCACAGTTTTGCAAGGGTGTTTATCGGTTTTTCCACGAATATCTTTTGTAAATAATAAAACATATGATGCTGCAGTCCAGGTGGGTTACCATCCCAAAACCAAACATCATGCAAATAAAGGTTATGCTTGGCGTAAAGACGCCTTTTAATACCAATCCATACATAATTGGATAATATATCAGATTTACAATTACAGAAATAGCGAAACAATACTGTGTCTTACCGTTGCCAATTAATATATTGTCTAATAAAACTGTGTAATTATAGGCAAGGTAAAATGGTATTAAGATTACTAATATGTGCTCAATTGCCCCAGGGTTTTTAATTCCCATAACGTTTCTTAAGAATGGGCTTAACAAGGGGATAAAACACAGCCACATAAGGAATGTTGCAATAATGATTATATTATAGTATTTCATTTTTGCGGAGGTCAAGGTATCTTTGCAGTCTTTTTTTATAATTTCTGCCAAGGCTGTTATAGGGATAAGCAACAATCCCCACATGATATTATTTGCCGTCCAATAATTCCCTTGTGCTGTTACGGCGTTTACCATTTTACAGACAACTACAGAATAGATAATATTATCTAACAATATTTGCAGCCCGCTGAATAACCCTATAAACAAATAATCCCGTACAAACGATTTGTCAGGCTTAAAGGAAATTATAATTAATTTCTCCCTGAATACGGCAGCCAGGCATAATACAACACATACAGAGTTTACTGCAATGTTAGAGTATGCAACGCCATTTATGCCAAACTTAGGAATTAGGGACAGATCCCCAATCATTGTGAACAATGTTTTCAGTATAACCATTGCATATATGTATGATGTTTTTTCCAGGACAACGAACAATACATTTACGAAGCTGGCAACGTTTGCAATAATGAAAGCGATTGTCTCAAACTCAAGATATCTTGATACTTCAGAAGTATGTTCAATAGCCATTGTTGACACAATATAATTGCAGTGCATAAGGATAATTACGGAGAATAATATATACACGACATTAACAATCAAAAAAGACTGAAAGATTCGCTCTTTTAATTTCTTCCTGTCCTGTATACACTTATTGAGCAATGCGAACAAGGGGACAATCAGAAATGCCTGTATCGTTTCATTGAGTAAGTCAAACCATTCAATATGGCCTGCAATGCCTAACCCATCTGTTAAGGGGATATTTGCGATTAAGTTTGTCCTTACAAGCGTATATATAAATGGGATGAAGCTCAGCAGCATTAGGCTGCAATACAGATTAAGGGGAAACTTATTGTCCCTTTCATATACCAGTTTTTTCAATTTTATTCCTCCCCAGTGTGAAAAACATCTTTTCCCTATTTTACAACACTGGGGAAGAAATAACCATACCCAAAAAGTTTTGCCCCGTGGGCAGATTAAACGATTACATCTGGTTTTCTAGGTATTATAATAGCGGCTACGATATATGCGATTATGCCGCTTCCGGCAAAAGCTGTGAATAAAACCCAGGCTAACCTGACTAAAGTAGGGTCTATATCAAAATATTCTGCAATTCCCCCGCATACGCCATCCAATTTTTTCCCATGTTCTATTTTATATAACCTTTTCTTCATAACCTTTTCCTCTCTTTCTAATTTGCCTGGCTGATTGAAGTTATAATTACGGCAGTTTTACCTGACGCTGAATATATCTTACACCGTATTTCTTAAATAAGATATAAGATTACCTTACTAATTTCTTACAATTGTAGATTATGATACGGTGCGTGCTTTGCGGCGCGTCAGGTCGGCGTATTTTCTTTTTTGCACTGCCTTAACAATAGGGGAGGACAGTATTCCGGCAGCTATTCCGACCATCCATACATATTTCCAACTGACAAGAAAACCGATAAGGTTAATCACGGCGATTACAACCAGCCAATACAGAAGTTGGAACTTGGCATTTGCCTTGTTCAGCTCACCTATAATATCAATGCCGTCGGATGGATGCGGGGCATTTTCGATGAAGTTGACCGCGCTAACTGTGCCAGGGCAGGAACGGAAATCTTCGCTGCATTCCTGGGCGGCATTTCCATATGCCTGATTGTCCAGGATTTCCTGTATGGATGCCCGGATGCCTTCGGCAGAATCATCTTTCAGCAGAATTCCCGCATCGATTTCAGCCACCCTTCTCGCTACGGCGGACTGCTCGCCCGTTTGCGGATAAAGGACCATCGGCGTGGCCATATACAGGCTTTCAGAAACGCTGTTCATCCCACAGTGTGTAAGAAAGACGTCTGCTTTGGCAAGGACGTCAAGCTGGTCAACAAAAGGGTGCACCTGGATGTTATCCGGCAATTTCCCCAACTCGTCGCGGTTTATAGAATTTCCGCAGGATATGATAACGTCGGCATGTAAATTTTTCAGGGCGTCTATGCATTTGCTGTAAAAGTCAGGGCGCTCATTAATGACAGTTCCCATAGAGATATAAATGAGAGGTCGCGCTTTCTCTTTGTGGGGCTGTTTTTTTGAAAATACCGAGGGTCCGATAAAGGCATAATGGTCGGAAAAACTTTCCGCATACGGCTGGAACCGTGGCGAAGTGTATACGACAGAATCCGTGTTATTGTCGCTCTGTATCAAGGAAAAGACGCCTTTTACGTGATAACCCAAGGGCCTGAGTCTTTTGAGTTCCCTGGAAATCCTTGGAAGCCCACAAATCATGTCCGCCATTTCCCTGGGGCTATTCTTCATGTATCCGGAAGATAGCTGGTTAAATGCGAAGGTACTTGTGGAGACAACCATTGGCACATGGTGTTTCCATGCGTTCAGCTTGCCCCAAAAACACACAGAGTCCGTGTATACGACATCCGGCCGAAAGGCTTGGAATTCGTTGTCCAGAAAATTGTCCATGCTGAGCGTAACGCGGATATCCTGAATCGTCATTTCTGTAGTAGAGACGTTTTTTAAGCCTGCTTCTTCTTGCTCCGTTAGTTTTGGCAAAAAACAATCACAGGATATAAATTTTGCCCCGGTGGCTATGATTTTCTCCTCAAATTCGTTAAACGAATAGAAGCGGACGATATCCCCGCGCCTGACAAGCTCAGCGGCAACCGGGAGCATCGGGTTCGTGTGGCCGTGTGCAGGAATACAAAAGAATGCAATTTTCTTCAATCTCTCTCACCATCCTTATCTTGGAATGCCGCGCTGAACAACTCGGCAAACGCTCCTTTCGGGGGAATCGCAATGCCGCGCTGCTCATCGCCAAGGATGAGCAGGGTGTCTCCAGGCTTGATGTCAAATAGATCGCGCGCTTGTTTGGGGATAACAATCTGCCCTTTTTCTCCAACAGTAGCCGTCCATGCATATTTTCCTTTTGGTCCAGTCATTTTCTTTCACCTCTTAAGTATGATTTGTATAACAAATTATACTTAACTAACTGCAAAATGTCAATGGGAAAATAGTTTCGGGATGGGCGGCAGGAAGCCATTCTTGCCTTTACTACTTAAAATACAACCTGGGGAGTATAGACATCAGGCTGGATATCTGCTATAAAACTTATATACCATAAAGCTTTGAAGGAGGTAGGGTATGTATTTATTGGCGATTTTGGGAGTGATTTTGTCTGCTCTTTTGATGGGGATGTTTTCCCCTGATGGCATTGCATCGTTGAGTTCCTGTCTTGATTTGTTCGCGCTGCTGCTTATAGTAATCATTGTAATTCCGGTTATGGCGTCTATGGGTATGCTCAAAGATTTGAACCATGCGTTTCGGCTGACGCTTGGAAGAAAGGCGGCAGGAAGCCTGCGGGAATTGAAACGTGCGAAGACGGCAATGGTTTATCTGATGAGATGCGTCCTGTTAGCTGGCGTGACAGGTACTTTGGCGGGGATAATGCAGGTGCTGTCAACCAGCGAGGGGGAAGTGGGAATCTTGACAGCAAGCATGGGAGTGGCTGTTTGCCCGCTTCTCTATGCATTCGTAATAGTGCTTGTGCTGCTGCCGATAGACGCAAGGCTGGAACATAGGATCGTGGAATTTATGGAGAATGAGGAATGAAAAAAGGCATTGGAATTTTGTTATATCTCATACTGATGGCAGTGTTCCTTAAATTTGATTTACGGTTTTTGTTTGACGTCAGGCAGTTTCTGTTAGTTCTGTTTGGAACCATTCTTTTATTATTGCCCTCTTTGTATGAGCAGGGTGGAAAAGATGGGGAAAAAGCAAAATTGCTGAAAAGGGATAAGGAAAAATGGCATAAAAGGATAAGGCATTTTTTCGAGGAGGAGCAGGAAAGGATTGGGCAAAATGCGGTCTGGGCAGGGCTTCTGCAGACGTTTGTGCTGCTGTTTTTGAATATGAATGCTGCTGATGCAAAGGACCCTGGCATACAGGCGATTGCTGTTTCCTGCCGTCCGATTCTCTATGGTTTTTGTATCTGGGTTATTTTGCAGGATTCAAAGAAAGAGGATAAACATGCGGGAGGCAGCAGCGCCCAAAGCCATGGGGAAGCGGGGCAGGGTGAGGCTGCAAA
>CATLBW010000085.1 GCA_949879775.1 uncultured Lachnospiraceae bacterium | reverse complement strand
GCAATCAAATCGCCAAACTCAGCAGGATGCGTGTACCCCAGCACCAGGATTTCCCCTTCAATGCCCGCCTGGCGCAGTTTAATACCCTCCGATACAGAAGCCACGCAAAAAGCATCGATTCCCTCCTGCTGCAATGCCCGTGCCACCGGCACGGCTCCATGCCCGTAGGCGTTTGCCTTGACCGCTGGCATCAGCATACAGTCAAATGGCAGTATTCTGCGAAACTCCTCAATATTGTGTTTTAAATTTTTCATATTAAGCTCAATCCAAGCCCTGCCCTTTTTATACATCATCCCATCTCCATCACACGTCTTTGAAAAATCGTTTTGATCCCCACCACTGTAAGTGACAGCAGCACAGACAATAACACAACTGCAAGATAATGGATCAGTGACTGCTTGACCAGCAAAGCTTCCATTTTCAGCGCACCGGCCGCGCCGCGCACCAGCACGATACATAATGGGTGCAGGATATAAATATACATGGACAAGTCCCTGGCCGTCTCCATGCCATTACAGTCCAAGGACAACAGCAGCTCAAACAGGAAAAACATTACCGGTATCAGCATAAAATACATACTGTTATGCTTCTGCCACTGAAACTGAAAACTCATAAGACCTTCTGCCAACATTCCTGCAAGGGAAATGGCTAACCCGATCCCTGCTGACTTTCGTGAAACCCTTACTCTTCCGTTGGCAAGCAAAACCCCCATCCACAAAAACATTGGGGCAAAAAATATCCCGTTCCTTGTGTAGGAACTGACCGTAAACAACCCTTCATACACCATTTTCAAGAAAGGGACCTGGCTGATTAAATTATAATAACTGTCCCCCAGCGTCCCCAGGATATACAGCACAAATACCATTACGGACACTGCCAGCGGACTGCAAAAGCACAGCAATCCCATAATCACAAGACACCCCATAATCACTGCCGGCAGATACCAAAGGTGATAAAATGTACCGTCAAAAAATATCTCTTTCAGCCATCCTCCCGCACTATCGCTGATATTATGCGAATAAAATTTTAACGGCAGATAGACCAGCGTGGAGATTAGGTACAAACTTGCGGTCTTTTTCAAAAAACTGCCCATTTTTCCTCTGGCACCCTTCCTTTGCCTCTGATAAGGGGCTAACACAAAAAACCCGCTCACCATCAGGAAAAACGGCACCCCAACCCTACCAAGGCAATAAGTCACCAGGAAATCCGCCGTTTCACTAAAGGACGCCAGCGGCGCAGTGTGGATTGCCACAATCATCATAGCCGCTGCCAGGCGGAAATTATCAATCGCAGCATAATTTTTTCTCTGCCTCATATTATTTTCCTACTTTCCTGCCACTCCCATCTATGCGGCTCACTTTTATGGCTCCATTCTATGCGGCTCACTTTTATGGCTCCATCTCAAGAAGCCTTGAGAGAAGTTCCTCAAAAGATATTCCCGCAGCTTTCATCATGTTCGGATAGCGGCTATGAGCAGTGAACCCTGGAATCGTATTAACTTCGTTAAAATATATTTCTCCCTCCGGCGTAAGGAACATGTCGACCCTCGCAAAAAAACTGCATCCCAGCCCACGGTAAATACGAATCGCCGCCTCTTTTATTTCCCGTGCTTTTTCCTCGGGAATCCTCGCCGGGACATGGATTTGAGAGGATTTAAGCGTATACTTTTCCGTATAGTCAAAGAACCCTTCTGAAAGCTCAATCTCATCCACAGCCCCCACAACCAGTTCCTTTGTCCCTAAGACAGCGCAGCCAACCTCAAATCCCTCAATCATTTCTTCTAAGATTACCTGTGAATCGTATGCAAATGCATGCTCAACTGCCGCGAGCAATTCTTCTTCGCCGGAAACCTTCGTTATGCCAAAGGAAGAGCCGGCGCGCAATGGCTTCACAAATAAAGGATAGCGCAGCATCTCCCCATAAGCCTTAATCTGCCCATAATCGTGCTTATCAGCTTCTGATATAGTATAGGATTGCGCGCTTTTGACGCCGCATGCCCTGGCAAGGCGGTGCGCCGTCTCCTTATCCATGCAGACAGCAGAGCTCATCGTATTACAGCCAATCACTGGAATGTCTGACAGTTCCAACACTCCTTGCACCGTCCCATCCTCTCCGTTTCTCCCATGCAGGATCGGCAGCGCGCCGTCCAAAGAAATCTCTTCTACGCCATCTTCTTTCAGCAGCAAAATGCCATGCAGGCTCTTATCCGGCGAAACTGCCGCCGGCACACATTTATGTTTGACAAACCAGCCGTCTAACGGAATGTCCGACAAATCCCCATTATACAGATACCATGCCCCATTCTTGGCTATGCCGATTGGCAAAATCTCATATTTGTCCATATCTATATGCGTCATCACAGCGTAGGCAGACTGCAAAGACACTTCATACTCACTGGAAGCTCCCCCAAATAAAACTGCAATTCTTTTTCTTTCCATAACTTATTCTCCTTTTTTGCTCCGCCACCAAAAACAAAATGCTGTCCCAGCGGCTTTTCTCCATCATATATAAACCAAATGACATGCCAGTGACTTTTTTATGACAAAATTGTCATAAAAACCGCCCTCATCTCGGCAATTCCACCACAAAAATAACCTGCTCATTTTGGCTCTGTGCTGATATCTCCCCTTCATGCAGCGTGACAATCTCTTTGGCAATGGCAAGCCCCAGCCCGGCTCCTCCGGTATTAGAAGTCCGTGCCTCATCCATGCGATAAAACTTCTCAAAAATAGAGGATAGCTTCTCCTGGGGGATTGTCTTGCCCTGGTTTTGAAATTTAATGATAACACTTGACGGCTCCGCCTCTTCCAGGAAGATATTTATTTTCGAGTTTTTATAACTGTAGGCAACAGCATTTTTGAGGATGTTATTAAAGACCCTTGCCAGCTTCACCGGGTCCCCATAAACCGTCACATTTTCATCTCCATGAAGGACAGCCTGGTTCCCCTTCTGGCTCAAGAGCGGGTAAAATTCTTCAATCATCTGCAGCAGCATGTAGTATAAATCTATTTTTTCCTTTTCCAACACGATCTGCTGGATGTTATAGCGTGTTATCTCAAAAAATTCGTTGATAAGCTGCTCCAATCGGTTTGCCTTTTCCAGCGTGATATGCACATATTTTGCCTTCTGTTCCTGCGGCATGTCCGGCACCTCCTCCAAAAGGCTTAAATAGCCAATCACAGAAGTCAGCGGTGTGCGGATATCATGCGCAAGGTACATGACAAGGTTATTTTTGCGTTCCTCTGCAAGCTTAGCCTCCAGCTCCCTCCGCTCTAAGGTCTGCCTCAGGAGATTTAATTTTTTCTCCATCGGCTCCATTTCCTGGGACAAAATAATGTCTTTACCCTCTCCTTGGATCAGCTTCTCCAATCCCTCGTCAATCTCATTGAAATAGCGGGTAAACCACGACAGGGAAACCCAGAACAGCAAAAGAAAACAAAGGGCCACGGCAATGAAAATAATCAATACCATATTTTCCCGCATCCCATACTGGTAAATGTTCCTGGCGTCGTAATAATCCAGATGGAATACATTCTGCAAAAACAGCACAATCCAATCCCCCACACGCCCAAACCAAAAACGGCGGTAAAGCGTAAAAATTATGCAGAATGCCAACACGATCATACCCATCGTGCGCAAAAAAACTTTTAATTTCAATTTTGAATAACTAGATTTCTTTTTTCCCGCTTTCACGCTGGAAACGTCCTGCTCCTTTAGCACGTCCCTGCTCGTACTCAGGCCTTCCTTCTTCCTGCCACGTTTCATATTCATTTCTTCCTGTTCCTTCTGCCTGCGTCCGCCCTTCTATAGTAAACGATAAAAATAATTGCCGTATACTATCATTCCCTCGCCTGCCCTGTTTCGTTTGCTGCTTTCTTTTATGTTTTGTTTTAATTCTCTATTTTATAGCCTACCCCCCAGATGGTCTTAATATATTTCGGGCGTTCCACGGAATCATTCATTTTCTCCCTGAGATGGCGGATATGCACAGTAATCGTATTATTGCTCTTGCTGTAATATTCGTCCTGCCAGATTTCATGGAACAATTCCTCTGAACTCACCACTTCACCCTTACGCTGACAGAGAATTTTTAAAATGGAAAACTCTGTCGGCGTTAGATTTAGCGGTTTCTCATCCAACTGGCACTCATGCGTCTTAATATTGATTACCAGACCGCCGTGCGTCAATAGGGAAGGGTTATCCTCCTTAACTGCCGATGGCTGGTTATACCGTTTATAACGTCTTAACTGCGCTTTCACCCTTGCAACTAGTTCCAACGGCCGGAACGGTTTCGTCATATAGTCGTCCGCCCCCAGCATCAGCCCACGGATTTTATCAATCTCCTCATCCTTCGCCGTCAGCATAATCACCGGATAATTATGTGTTTTTCGTATTTCCTTGCAAAGCTCCAGCCCATCTATCCCCGGTATCATCACATCCAGGATTGCAATGTCAAATACCTCTGCCTTTATCTGCTCTAACGCCTCCTTTGACGTATAGCAGGCCTTTACCTCAAAATCCTCGCTCTCTAAATAAAACGCCACCAAATCGGCAATCTCTTTTTCATCATCCACCACTAAAATTTTATCGCTCACGGATATCCCTCCCGAAAAAAACAATTTCAACTGTTATTGTACATTGTATCACTACTAATTAACAAAATCCTCACTAATTTCCTGTTTTAATATTAAGATTTTCCTAAGAATACTGAATTGCCACAATTTTTCCTCTCAAAAATCTACCATTGCCCCCCGCGGCAGAATCCTTTATAATGATACAAAAAAGGAGATTGCCATGAAAAAAGAATATGTGATGGGGAACGGTGCAATTGCGCTTGGCGCCCTTGCCGCCGGCATTAATCTAGTCTCCGGCTATCCGGGAACCCCTTCCTCAGAAATTATTGAAACAATCAGCAAATACAAGCAGGGAACTATACATGTAGAATGGTCTGTAAATGAGAAAGCAGCTATGGAAGTGGCCGCCAGCGCCTCTTATTCCGGCGCAAGAACACTGGTCACCATGAAACAAGTCGGGCTAAACGTAGCCTCCGATCCCCTGATGTCGCTGGCATATGTGGGCGTCAAGGGCGGCATGGTAATTGTGTCTGCGGATGATCCGGGACCAATCTCTTCTCAGACAGAACAAGACACGAGAATGTTCGCCAGTTTCTGCCGCATCCCGGTATTTGACCCATCCTCGCCGGAAGAAGCTTTTACCATGATTCAGGACGCCTTTGACTATTCGGAAAAATACCATACGCCTGTCTTGTTCCGTCCTACTACGCGGGTATGCCATGCATATGCCTCTGTAGAAATCAGTGAAACAACCAGTCCCAGACAATACGAAGGATTTATCAAAGACTCCGGGAAATGGGTGATTTTTCCACGCCTTTCCTTTGCCAACCACGCTATGATCGAGAAGCGAAACCCCCAGATTGGCAAGGACTTCTCTACATACGCAGGCAATACCGTAGAAGGCTCCGGGAACAAAGCTGTATTTACCGGGGGAATCAGTTATGCCTATGCTAAGGAATATCTGAAAGATTACCCCGATGTAAAATTGTGCAAGATTTCCACCCCCTACCCATTTCCTGAAGATTTTGCTCTCAAATGTTTGGAGGGCGTAGACGAAGTATTATGTTTTGAAGAATTAAGTCCCTTTCTTGAATCGGAATTGTTAAAACTTGCAGGAACGCACAATCTTCCTATCAGGATATACGGCAAAATTACCGGACATATCACGACCAGCGGTGAAAATTCCGCTGACTATGCAGCTCAGGTGTTGCACACATTTTTAGGACATTCCGCTCCCCATTCCGGCATGGATTCCTCCGACGCACCCACGCTGCCCATGCGACCGCCCGTGCTGTGCGCAGGCTGTCCCCACCGGGCATCCTTCTATGCTGTCAAGAAGGCCATGGAAGGACAGAAAAGCTATTTCTGCGGCGATATCGGCTGTTATACGCTGGGCAACGCCATGCCGCTGGATATGGTCGACACATGCCTGTGCATGGGCGCTGGGATCACCATGGCGCAGGGCTTCCACTGGACAGATCCAGAAAGCGCCTGTTTCGCCTTTGTCGGAGATTCCACATTTTTCGCCTCCGGCATGACCGGGGTTGTCAACGCCATTTATAATGAAGCCGACATGGTACTCTGCGTGCTGGATAATTCCACGACCGCTATGACCGGACACCAGCCCCATCCCGGAACAGGGCGCAATATGATGGGACATATCGTCGAGAAAATCAGCATTGAGAAAATTCTCGAGGGCATGGGCGTTTGCAAAATTGTCACTGTCGACCCTCTTGACTTTGCCAAGAGCGTCCATGCAGTAAAAGAGTGCGCCTCACAAAAGGGCGTCAAAGCCATTATTTTTAAATCCCCATGCATCGCCATAAGTAAGCCGGACAAACAAATGCAGATTTCTGACAAATGTATCCAGTGTAAGAAATGCATCCGCGAAATCGGCTGTCCCGCTCTTATCACCGTGGACGGAAAAGTTGCGATTGATCCGGGGCTTTGTACCGGCTGCGGGCTTTGCAGCCAAATCTGTCCGGTAAATGCGATTGGAGGTGACACTCATGAATAAAGACATTTTAGTCTGCGGCGTAGGCGGACAGGGAACAGTCCTTGCATCTAAGCTTATCGCCTCTGCCGCTATGAATCTTGGTAATACCGTTCACTCCGCCGAGACCATCGGCATGGCGCAGCGCGGCGGCTCAGTCACAAGCCACATCCGCATTGGCGAACAGGCTTATTCACCGATGATTCCCCATGGCAGCGCAGACGTTCTTCTTGCCTTTGAGCCTGCAGAAGCCGTGCGCAATCTCGCATACCTCAAACAAGACGGTATCGTCATCGTCAACAGCGTGCCGGTAAAACCGGTGACAGAATCGCTACATGACACAGGCTATGACGGCAGCGATATGCTTACATATCTGCAAAAAAAATGCCAATGCATAATGGTAGACGCCCAAAAACTATGCGCTGATTTTGGCAGCACACGCTATTTCAATGTCGCCATCCTCGGCGTTGCCATAGGCGCCGGCAGATTAGGGCTTGATGCGGAAACAGTTTTAAATGAAATCGAAGCACGCGTACCTGCTAAATTTGCCGAGACGAACAAAGCCGCATTTCTAGCCGGCGTCAAAATTGGGGAAACTACACTGCCATAAGCCTTTATCGTTACAACATAATTATAGAAAGGACATAGAATTTCATGGAATTGAACAATACACAATTGAGCCAGATAGACGCTCAAGTGAAGCGACTGGTAAAAACCGACAGCTACTACGGCAAAATTTATCGTGAACTTGGTATCACGGGCATTGATAGCCAGAAAGATTTTGAAAATCTGCCATTTTCCAGCAAGGATGATTTGAGAAATGCTTATCCACTCGGCATACAGGCAGTACCGGATGAAGACGTTGTCCGTATTCACTCCTCTTCCGGGACAACCGGCAAACCGGTCATCATCCCCTACACCGCAAAGGACGTGGATGACTGGGCGATTATGTTTGCCAGATGTTATGAAACTGCCGGCATCACCAATCAAGACCGCATCCAAATCACACCCGGATACGGCTTATGGACAGCCGGCATCGGCTTTCAAGCTGGCTGTGAAAAATTGGGAGCTATGTGCATCCCTATGGGACCTGGCAACACGGATAAACAGTTACAGATGATGGAGGACTTGAAAACAACGGTCATAACCGCCACTTCCTCCTATGCGCTGCTGCTCTCAGAAGAGATAAACAAGCGTGGCATCAAAGACAAAATTTGCCTCAAAAAAGGCGTCTTTGGTTCTGAACGTTGGAGTGAGAAAATGCGCAACACCATCAAAGAAAATCTCGGCATTGAGCTCTACGATATCTACGGCCTTACGGAAATTTATGGTCCCGGCATCGGTATCAACTGCGAGCACGAAACTGGAATGCATTACTGGGACGATTATATTTATATTGAAATCATAGACCCCAAGACAGGCAAACCTGTAGCAGACGGGGAAGAAGGTGAAATCGTCATTACTACCCTGGTAAAAGAAGGCGCGCCGCTTCTGCGCTTCCGTACACATGACATTTCACGGATTATCCCTGGCGAATGTCCCTGCGGCAGACATTTTCCGCGCCTCGATATCATCAAAGGGCGCAGCGACGATATGTTCAAGGTTCATGGCGTCAATATGTTTCCCAGCCAGATTGAGGACTTATTGCAGCTTGTGGACGGTGCGTCCAGCGAATACAACGTAACCATTGCCCATGACGATTCTAAAAATAAAGATATCATGATTGTAACCGTGGAGGTAGAAGGACGTGTAGATTTTGAAGGAGCGGCAGATAAGATTCGCAATTTATTCAAATCACGAATCGGCGTCACCCCCAAGATAACGGTTGTCCCGGTGGGAACACTGCCCAGAAGTGAGAAAAAGACAAAACGTGTGACAGATTACCGATACGATAAATAACATACATTTCTATAATTTTTTCAGGGCGTCTTTCATTTGAGGCGCCCTCCTCTCATACACAGCAATGATTTTTGCTATTTCTTCCCGTTCTATGCTGTCTTTATTTTCCACATAGAGTGCAAGAAACAGCATTACCATCTTCGTCTTAACGATTCCGTAACGCAAACACCTGGTAAAACTATAATCTTCATAGATGTCAAGAAAATTAGTCAACAAATAATACTCAAAATACCGATTGAGCATCTTATCCAGCCCAGGAAGTTTCTGATATAAGCCATTCTGCAAAGCACGCAATTTCTTGTCGGCAGCTCCCGGATTGAGCCTGCCTAGAATGCCAACCTCCCTGATATATTTTTTACAAAGCTTATGGAGAAAATTAGAGATTACGCTCAGATTGGGATGGTAAAAGCCTTCAAAAAACAGTTTATTAATTTCCTCTATGCCAATTGTATAACATTCTTCCGAGGAATAATCTCTGGGACTTGGAAGCCCACCGCCTGCGCGGCAAGCAGCCTGCCCACCTCTTACATTGTCCGAAACTGCCATATTAAAGCAGGCAGATTGCTTATCTCTTCCATAGTCTGCAGTCGCCATGTTAAGGCAGGCAGACTGCGCTTCCCTTCCATAGTCAAGGATTGCCATGCTGTCAAAGTTCATACCGTCTCTAAGCATTGCCGTCAACTCTGCCCTTGATTTCACCAGATAATCCAGAAAATTCTTATCGTCATTCGTTGTATTGACTTCATACTCAGGTACACCTTCTATTATATGATATTCAAACGGCTTATCAGAATCCGCACAAGCCAAAAAAAGTTTTGCCGCCTCTGGGCAAGCCAGATACAATGTTTCCTCACAAAAAAAGCTGAGGTTATACAACTGCCGTGGAAATTGTACGCACACGGCAGGCATATAATTTTCCCCATGCTTTTTCTGTATGCTGCAAAGCCGGTCGTTTCCCCAAAACGGGCATCTGCCGAATGGGCTTCGGAAAGAAGCGGTCTGCTCGCCTCTCTTGAGGAAAATCCGAAGCTTTGTGCCAAAAAGCCCTTTTTCATGCAGATATTTCATATACACATCGTGATTGATGGGAATCTTCCAGCCCTGGCAGCAATTTATGGAACACCTTTGACCTGCGCACTGAAACTCATCAAAAATGGAGATTCGTCTGATTTCACGCTTCATCAATCGCTTTCCCGATATCATTTCTCATATACTTATTATCAAAGGTAACCCACTCGGTTGCCTTATATGCATTTGCACGCGCTTCTTTCAAATCATTTCCCTTGGCGGTAATGCCCAGAACGCGCCCGCCGTTGGTGACAATCTTGCCATCTTTGAGCGCTGTGCCCGCATGGAAACAATAATAGCCGTCCTGCGTATCAAATTTGTCCATGCCCGTAATCTCATATCCTTTCTCGTAAGACACCGGATAACCGTCTGACGCCAATACGACACAGACCGCAGCATTGTCCTCAAACTGCAAATCTATCTCATCCAATCTTCCCTCTACGCATGCCTCCATTACTTCCATCATATCATTTTTCATGCGCGGCAGTACCACCTGCGCCTCCGGGTCGCCGAAGCGCGCATTGTATTCCAATACCTTGGGGCCGTCCTCCGTCAACATCAAACCGAAGAAAATAATGCCCACAAAAGGCCTGCCCTCCGCCGCCATAGCGTCCACAGTTGCCTGATAAATGTATTTCTTACAGAACTCGTCCACTTCCGGAGTGTAGAATGGACTGGGAGAAAATGTACCCATGCCGCCAGTATTCAAGCCCTGATCGCCATCCTTGGCGCGTTTATGATCCTGCGCAGAGGACATAATCTTAATCGTCTTGCCATCCACAAAGGAAAGTACCGATACTTCGCGCCCCGTCATAAACTCTTCCACTACCATGTGATTTCCGGCAGAACCGAACTTCTTATCCTCCATAATCTCCTTGACGCCAGCTTTCGCCTCCTCCAAGGTCTTACAGATTAACACGCCCTTCCCTAAGGCAAGGCCGTCCGCTTTCAGCACAATCGGCATTTTAGCATTTTCGAGATATGCAAGCGCCTTCGCCGGGTCGTCAAAGGTCTCATACGCTGCCGTAGGAATCTTGTATTTCTTCATCAAATCTTTGGAAAAAGCTTTGCTGCCCTCCAAAATAGCCGCGTTTTTCCTGGGTCCAAATACCGTAAGTCCCTCCGCTTCAAAAGCATCCACAACGCCGCCTACCAGCGGATCATCCATACCGATTATCGTGAAATCTATTTCCTTCTCTTTGGCAAAAGAAACTAATTTATCAAACTCCATTGCGCCGATAGACACGCATTCCGCAATCTGCCCAATGCCCGCATTTCCCGGCGCACAGTAAATTTTATCTACCTTAGGACTCTTTGCCGCACTAACGGCTATTGCGTGCTCACGCCCGCCGCTTCCTACAATCAATACTTTCATTCTGTTCTCCTTTTCACAACTGCATACAAAAACTTCTCGCAACAGCTCAAGCGTCACACATATATAGGAAACGAACAAAACGTTTACGTTTTGATTCGTTTCCTGCGCCGGGTGCACGCCGCAAGCGGCATATTTCCTATCTGCATCCGTGCGCATCCCCACGGTGCGGTATAGTAAACGCATTCATTTAATGCGTTTACTATAAATGCACATTTTCATAAATGTACGCATGCTGTTTCTCATCTATTATCCGTAACTACCACTCTGCCATTGACTACCGTTACCTTATCATTGGCAATCAAATCAATTGCCTGCGGAAGAATCTTCCATTCCGCCTGCTCCATCACACGCCGTTGCAAAATCTCCGGCGTATCTCCCGCTTCCACCATCACTGGCTGCTGAAGGATAATCGGCCCGGTGTCCGTGCCCTCATCGACAAAATGCACGGTCGCTCCGGTAACCTTGACGCCGCGCCCTAACGCCCCTTCATGAACCTTTAAACCATAATAACCTGTTCCGCAGAAGGACGGGATCAAGGACGGATGGATATTGATAATCCGATTTCGGTACGCCTGTATCATCATTTCTGGTATCACCACCAAAAAACCTGCCAACACAAGCAAATCCGGCTGGTAACTATTTACTTTCTCAAGAAAAGCCCTGTTAAAAATGTCTCGATTTTCAAACTGTTTGGGAGAAATACAGACTGCGTCTATATTACGTTTTCTTGCACGCTCTAAGGCATAAGCATTCGGATTATTGCTGATGACCGCGGCAACTTCCGTGTTGGTGATTGTACCATTATCAAGAGAGTCAAGAATCGCCTGTAAATTCGTCCCTCCACCTGACACACAGACAACAATCTTTAGCATAATGTTACTCCTTTTTCTCCGTCTTCCACCTTGCCAATTACATACGCCGTCTCTCCTGCCGCACAAATAGCTTCCATTGTCTTCTCTACATCCGCAGCATTAACGCCCAACACCATGCCGATACCCATATTATAGGTGTTGTACATCATTTTCTCTTCTACCTGGCCTTCTCTCGCCAACATCTTAAAAATTGCCGGAACCTCATAACTGTTCTTCTCAATCACCGCATGTTTTCCTTCCGGCAGCATACGCGGTACATTTTCATAAAATCCGCCGCCTGTGATATGGCTACATGCTTTTATTCTTACTCCCGCCTCTTTGACAGCGCGCAGGGCTTTCACATATATCTTCGTGGGCGCAAGCAATGCCTCGCCCAAAGTCTTGCCCAACTCATCATGGTAAGTATTTAGCGTCTCTTTCTCCATCTTAAAAATCTTGCGCACCAAGGAAAATCCATTGGAATGCACGCCAGAACTGGCCATACCAATCAACACATCGCCAGCCTGCAAATCAGCTCCGGTAATGATATCCTTCTCGTCCACCACTCCCACGGCAAATCCTGCCAAATCGTATTCATCCTCCGGGTAAAATCCAGGCATTTCCGCCGTCTCCCCGCCAATCAATGCCGCATCACTCTGGATGCAGCCATCCGCTACGCCGCTGACAATTTCCGCAATTTTTTCCGGGAAATTCTTACCGCAGGCTATATAATCCAGGAAAAATAATGGTTCCCCGCCGGCACAGGCAATATCATTCACACACATTGCCACACAGTCAATTCCAATCGTATTATGCTTGTCCAGCAAAAAAGCAAGTTTTAATTTCGTTCCTACTCCATCCGTACCTGACACCAGCGTAGGTTTTTCCATATCCTTAAATTTCTCCATAGAAAACGCACCTGAGAAACCGCCTAAATTTGTTAGTACTTCTGGACGCATCGTCTGCTGTACATGCTTTTTCATCAATTCTACAGACTTATAACCAGCCTCAATGTCGACACCTGCATGTTTGTAATCCATTATTTTTCCTCCTGATTCAAAAAATTAATTTTACTATTGTGCTGAAAATTTCATAATACTCTACTTATAGGAAACACATTCATTTAATGCGTTCACTATAACACGAACAGAATCATCTAAATTGTCCCTATGATTCCATCCAATAACATCAGTAGCCCTGCATCATTAATAATTCTTATAGCCAACTTCCTGCAAATGAGCATCCTTTGCCTCTACCTGTTCTTTTAATTTATTGGAATAATACTTTAACCTACTCAACAATTCTTCGTCTGAAGTTGCAAGAATCTTAGCAGCAAGAAGCGCTGCATTCGCACCACCGTTAATTGCAACGGTGGCAACCGGTATTCCTGAAGGCATCTGCACAATCGAGTACAGAGAATCTCTTCCCCCCAGAGAAGTGGTATGCATAGGAATGCCAATCACCGGCATCGGAAAAATTGCCGCACACATTCCTGGCAAATGCGCTGCCATTCCAGCACCGGCAATAATCACCTTAAATCCCTTATCTTCTGCGGATTTTGCATATTCAAAAAACACATCCGGCTCCCTATGCGCAGAAATAATCTTCATCTCATAGGCAATACCCAACTCCTCTAATACATCTGCCGCCTTCGCCATGATAGGCATATCTGAATCACTACCCATTACAATTCCTACTTTTGCCATGATTAGATCTCCTTTTCTCCATTTATTCCAAGCACATACATTCTAGCATATTAACGCAAAGTGGGCAAGCCTACGAATACGACGAAAATAAAAAGACCTAACTCTTTATTAAGAGTTAAGCCTTAAATCCAAAACTGCCGGCGACCGGAATCGAACCGGTACGATGTCGCCACCACAGGATTTTAAGTCCTGCGCGTCTGCCAGTTCCGCCACGCCGGCGCAAATGGGACCTACAGGGCTCGAACCTGTGACCCTCTGCTTGTAAGGCAGATGCTCTCCCAGCTGAGCTAAGATCCCACGCGTTACTTGTAGTGAGTGTTAAGAATGAAAACCTCAAGTTGCGGCAAGCTTGCTTGGCTCACTACAAACGACCCAGAAGGGACTCGAACCCTCGACCTCCGCCGTGACAGGGCGGCGCTCTAACCAACTGAGCCACTAGGCCATATATCATAGCTAATAAAAATGGACCTTCGGGGACTCGAACCCAGGACCGACCGGTTATGAGCCGGTTGCTCTAACCAACTGAGCTAAAGGTCCAAGTTGATTCTCTCAACACAAGCCGATGATCGGAC
>CATLBW010000084.1 GCA_949879775.1 uncultured Lachnospiraceae bacterium | reverse complement strand
AAGGCGATTTGGCCCCGGTAGAGTGCGCGGGGATTGACAACGATAATTCCACGCATTGCAGCGGTTCCTCACAGTGTGTGAGCAAAATTGTCTGGAAACGGATCAATGACAGCATTAATGAGACCGTGGACAGTATTTATATCGGCGAGCTTGTGCGAGAGAGCAAGACAATTCAATAGCAGAGGTGAAGAATATGGAGAAAATGATATATCTGGATAATGCGGCGACGACCCGGACGTCACCAGAGGTTGTGGAGGCGATGCTTCCCTATTTCAGCGAATTATATGGGAATGCGTCTACGGTTTATGAGTTCGGGGCAAAGAGCAAGGAGGCGGTCACTAAGGCAAGGGAAATAATTGCGCATGCCATAGGGGCTAAGGATAACGAGGTTTATTTTACGGCTGGCGGCAGCGAGTCCGATAACTGGGCGCTGAAAGCGACGGCTGAAGCATATAAAGACAAAGGGAAACATATCATCACCAGCAAGATTGAGCACCATGCGATTCTCCACACTTGCGAGTGGCTGGAGAAGAATGGTTTTGAGGTGACTTATCTTGACGTGGATGAGTTTGGCGTGGTGAAGCTGGAAGAACTGAAGAAAGCAATACGTCCCGATACCATACTTATTTCCATCATGTTTGCCAACAATGAGATTGGCACGATTGAGCCAGTGGCGGAGATTGGCAGGATTGCCAAGGAGCGCGGCGTATTGTTCCACACGGACGCGGTCCAGGCGTTTGGGCAGGTGCCCATCAATGTGGATGAGCTGAACATTGATATGCTCAGCAGCAGCGGGCATAAATTAAACGGGCCTAAGGGGATCGGTTTTTTGTATATCCGCAAGGGCGTGAAAATCCGTTCTTTCCTGCACGGTGGGGCGCAGGAGAGGAAACGTCGTGCAGGGACGGAGAACGTCCCGGGGATTGTAGGGTTTGGCAAGGCGACGGAGCTTGCCCTTGCTACTATGCAGGAGCGTACGCAGCGGGAGCGTAAGCTCAGGGACCATCTGATGGAGCGTGCGCTTGCAGAGATTCCTTTTACCAGGGTCAACGGTGACAGGAAGAACCGCCTGCCCAACAATGTGAACCTTTGCTTCCAGTTTGTGGAGGGGGAATCCTTGCTGATTATGCTGGATATGAAAGGCATCTGTGGTTCATCCGGCTCCGCCTGCACATCCGGTTCCCTTGACCCGTCCCATGTGCTGCTTGCCATCGGGCTGCCGCACGAGATTGCCCATGGCTCCCTGCGCCTGACTTTGGGTGCAGACACCACCTTAGAAGATATTGACTATACGGTGGACGCCATCAAGGAGATTGTTACCCAGCTTCGGGAAATGTCCCCGCTTTATGAAGATTATATGAAACGTAACGGTTCTGGATTGGTATAATAAGATACACTGTCTTAAATGGAGGAAAACAAATGTATAGCGAAAAAGTAATGGACCATTTTAAAAATCCGAGGAATGTCGGGGAGATAGAGAATGCCAGCGGCGTAGGCACCGTGGGGAATGCCAAATGCGGGGATATCATGCGCATTTTCCTGGATATAGACGACGGGGGGATTATCCGGGATGTAAAATTTAAGACCTTTGGCTGCGGTGCCGCCGTTGCCACCAGCTCTATGGCAACAGAGCTGGTAAAAGGAAAGACCATACAAGAAGCGCTGCAAGTTACCAACAAAGCGGTCATGGAAGCGCTCGACGGGCTCCCGCCGGTAAAGGTCCACTGTTCTTTGTTAGCGGAGGAGGCAATCCATGCGGCTCTCTGGGATTACGCAGAGAAGAACGGCATCAAGATTGAAGGGTTAGAAAAACCTAAGAACGATATCAGCGAGGAAGAAGAAGAGGAAGACTATTGATAAACATATGGATAAAAAAAAGGTAGTGGTAGGCATGTCAGGTGGCGTGGATTCTTCAGTGGCGGCATGGCTCTTAAAGGAGCAGGGCTACGAGGTAATCGGCGTCACTATGCAAATTTGGCAGGAAGAGCAGGAATCTGTGCTGGAGGAAAACGGCGGCTGCTGTGGGCTTTCAGCAGTGGAGGACGCCAGACGTGTTGCACAGATGCTTGGTATCCCTTACTATGTAATGAATTTTAAAACAGAATTTAAGAAAAATGTCATTGATTATTTCGTGGCGGAGTATCTTAGGGGGCGTACGCCGAACCCTTGCATCGCCTGTAACCGGTATGTCAAATGGGAATCGCTGTTAAAGCGCAGTATGGACATAGGGGCGGATTATATAGCTACCGGGCATTATGCCAGGGTCATGCGGCTTAAAAACGGCAGGTATGCGGTATGTAAGTCCGCCACAGCGGCGAAAGACCAGACGTATGCATTGTATAATTTGACGCAGCGACAGCTTGCGCATACGCTGATGCCGGTGGGGGATTACACCAAGGAAGAGATACGCGCCATAGCGCAGGAGATTGGGCTTAAGACTGCAAATAAGCCGGACAGCCAGGAAATTTGTTTTATCCCGGACAATGATTACGCTGCTTTTATCGAACGGGAAGCAAAGGGAAAGGTCCCCCCGGCAGGGAACTTTGTGACAGCAAATGGGCAGGTCTTAGGGCAGCATAAAGGGATTACGCATTATACAATCGGGCAGCGCAAGGGCTTAGGCATTGCCTTGGGGACCCCCATGTTTGTTACAAAGATACGCCCGCAGGCAAATGAAGTGGTGTTGGGCGGCAATGAAGATGTGTTTGGCGATGTTGTTTATGCAAATAACGTTAATTTTATGTCAATCCCTGATTTGGAAGGCGAGATGGAGGTTACGGCTAAGATTCGCTACAGCCATAAAGGGGCGCCCTGCACAGTCCATAAGGCAGGGGATGGCAGGGTAATGTGCCGTTTCCATGAGCCGGTGCGGGCTGTCACCCCAGGGCAGGCAGTGGTCTTTTATGATGGGGATGTGGTCGTAGGCGGGGGCTGTATTATATAAACAGCCTTTTTGCCGTTATAAGAGGAAAACAGCCGTGTGCACAAGGATAGCTGGCTGGTGGGAATTATACTGAGCGTCAGGCAAATCTGCCGCGGGAATAAATGATATGTTAGGAGGTCGCAGGGTGCTGAAAACAATCTTGGGGCAGGTCAAAGAGTTTGGGCGGGATTCGCTGCTGACGCCTGTATTTATGGTTTTTGAGGTCATCATGGAGATGGTAATCCCCCTTTTGATGGCGGCGATTATTGACAATGGCGTCAATAAGGGGAATATGGGATACATATATGGGACCGGGCTTGTGATGGTGGCGGCGGCGCTGCTGGGGCTGGCCGCAGGCATGTTGGGAGCCAAAACGGCCGCCAATGCGGCTGCCGGGCTGGCGAGGAATTTACGGGGAAGCATGTTTGAAAATATCCAGGGCTTCTCTTTTGCCAATATTGATAAATTTTCCACAGCAGGCCTGGTGACAAGGCTTACTACGGATGTGACGAATATCCAGAACGCCTATCAGATGATATTAAGGATGTGCGTGCGCGCGCCTTTTTCCATGATTACGGCAATGGTTATGGCGTTTATGATTAATCGGAGGCTGGCGAGCATTTACCTCATAGCGGTTTTTGCCCTGGGGGCCTGCCTGATGCTTATCATGGGCAGGGCGACGCGGTATTTCAAGCAGATTTTCCCCAAATATGACGATTTGAACGCAAGCGTGCAGGAAAATGTATCAGCGATCCGTGTGGTAAAAGCATATGTCCGCGAGGGATATGAGAACGAAAGGTTTACAAAGGCAAGCGGCAATATTTTCCGAATGTTCAGTAAAGCGGAAAATATCCTTACCTGGAACGCGCCTTTGATGCAGGTTACAGTCTATGGCTGCATCCTTGCCATAAGCTGGCTGGGAGCGCGGATGATTGTCACGGATGAGCTTACATGCGGGCAATTGATGAGCCTTTTGGCATACTGCATGAATATTTTGATGAGCCTGATGATGCTGTCGATGATTTTTGTCATGGTTACCATGAGCACGGCGAGCGCGGAGCGTATTGTCGAAGTCCTGGAAGAAAAGAGCAGCCTGGCAAATCCTGAGCGCCCGGTGATGGAAGCGCCGGATGGGAGCATTGTCTTTGAACATGTGGACTTTTCCTATGCGAAGGACAGCGAGGAGCCGGTATTGAAAGACATTAACCTTAAAATTTGCGCCGGGGAGACGGTTGGCATTATCGGAGGCACCGGGAGCGCCAAGTCCAGCCTGGTAAACCTCATAAGCCGTCTCTATGACGTGACAAAAGGCAGCGTCCGCGTGGGCGGCATTGATGTGCGTGCATATGATATGGAGGTTTTGAGGAACCAGGTTTCCGTTGTGCTTCAGGAAAATGTGCTGTTTTCCGGCACAATATTGGAAAACCTCCGCTGGGGGGATAAAAATGCCACGGATGAAGAATGCATACGCGCCTGCGAAATGGCATGTGCGGATGAATTTATTGAGCAGATGCCGGATAAATATAATACCTATATTGAGCAAGGCGGCAATAACCTCTCCGGCGGGCAAAAACAACGCCTTTGCATTGCCAGGGCATTGCTGAAAAAACCTAAGATACTAATTTTAGACGATTCCACAAGCGCTGTGGACACTGCCACGGACAGCCGTATCCGCAAGGCGTTTGCCACGGAAATTCCTGATACCACGAAACTGATTATTGCGCAGCGCATTTCCAGCGTGCAGGGTGCAGACCGCATTATCGTTATGGATAATGGCAGGGTGGCTGATTTTGGCACGCATGGGCAGTTGCTTGCGCGCAGTGAGATTTATCGTGAGGTATATGAATCCCAGACAAATGGGGGAGGGGATTTTGATGAAGGGAAGGGAGGTAGAGGTTAATGCCGCGACCAGGACAAATGCCGCGGCCTTCCAGGAAAGGCATGGACTGGAAGGTATTCGCCCGCTTGATGAATTATATCCTTGCCCGCTATAAATTCCATGTGCTTTTGGTAATTATCTGTATTTTTGCAGGGACGCTTGCCAATGTGCAGGGGACTTTGTTTATGCAGGCTTTAATCGATGTGTATATCTTACCGATGGTTGGCTCCCCGAACCCTGATTTTGAGCCGCTCTTTTACGCCATCCTCAGGGTGGGGGCGTTTTACGGGGCAGGCGTCGCCTCTACCTGGATTTATAACCGGGTTATGGTACGCGTGACACAGGGGACGCTCAGGGATCTCAGGGATGACTTGTTTACCCATATGGAAAAATTGCCGATTCGATATTTTGATACGCATTCCCACGGGGACATTATGTCGGTCTATACAAATGACATTGATACGCTGCGCCAGATGATCAGCCAGAGCATGCCGCAGGTTTTTTCCAGCGCGGTTACGGTTGTCAGCGTGCTTGTGAGTATGCTGATATTAAATGTGCCGTTAACTTTTGTAACCCTTGTGATGGTGGCGGTTATGATGTACGCCACGAAAGCGTTCGCTGGCAGGAGCGGAAGGTATTTTATTGCGCAGCAGAGGGAAATCGGCAGGGTGAACGGTTACATTGAGGAGATGATGGAAGGGCAGAAGGTGGTTAAGGTATTCTGCCATGAAGAGGAGAGCATAGAACATTTCCATGAGCTTAATGAGGCGTTATTTGCCAGCGCGAATGAGGCGAATAAGTTTGCCAATATGTTAGGGCCGATTAATGCGCAGCTTGGGAATTTAAGCTATGTGCTCTGCGCGATGGTTGGCGGCGTCCTCGCCTTAAACGGCGTAAATGGGTTTACGCTGGGAGGGCTGGCAAGCTTCCTCACATTTAACCGCAGTTTTAACATGCCAATCAGCCAGGTGAGCCAGCAGCTTAACAGCGTAGTTATGGCTATGGCAGGCGCAAAGCGTGTATTTGATTTGATGGATGAGCAGCCGGAAGCGGACGAGGGCTATGTGACGCTTGTGAATGTCCGTAAAGAACATGGGGAATTGAAGGAAACCAAAGAACGCACAGGGCTGTGGGCATGGAAGCATTACCATCAGGCGGAGGGCACGACGGATTATGTGGAGCTTACCGGGGACGTGGTGTTTGACGATGTGGATTTTGGCTACCATCCGCAAAAGGTTGTGCTCCACAATATAAAAATCTTCGCCAGCGCCGGGCAGAAAATTGCTTTTGTCGGCTCTACGGGGGCAGGCAAGACCACGATAACCAACCTGATTAATCGGTTTTACGATATCCAGGATGGGAAAATCCGCTATGATGGGATTAATGTCAACAAGATAAAGAAAGCGGACCTCAGGCGTTCGCTGGGCATTGTTTTGCAGGATACGCATCTTTTTACCGGCACTGTGATGGAAAATATCCGTTATGGGAAATTGGAAGCCTCTGATGAGGAAGTGATGGAGGCGGCCAGGCTTGCCAATGCGGACGGGTTTATACGCAGGCTGCCGGAAGGCTACCAGACGATGCTTACCGGGGACGGCGCGAACCTCAGCCAGGGGCAGCGGCAATTGCTTGCCATTGCCAGGGCGGCTATCGCGGACCCGCCGGTCCTCATATTGGACGAAGCGACCAGCTCCATTGACACCAGGACGGAGCGGCTGGTACAAGACGGCATGGATAAACTGATGCAGGGAAGGACTACTTTTGTGATTGCCCACCGGCTTTCTACCGTGCGCAACAGCGACTGCATTATGGTGTTGGAGCAAGGGCGCGTGATTGAGCAGGGGACCCATGAAGAGCTGATCCAGCAGCAGGGAAGGTACTACCAGCTCTATACCGGTAAGGCCCCCGGGCTGGGGGACATGGCATGAGCAAAAGGCGAGGCCGCAAAAAATTGATTTCCATGGGAGCGGGCAATTAATAGTGGCAATGTGCCTGAAAGTGTCGTATAATATTTTCAGTATGGAAATTAGGGAGGAATCCGAGGTGGGAGAAAAGCAAAAAAGCAGGAGGAGGTTATTGGTGGCGTTGGCGATGCTGGGCGTGCCCTTGCTGCTGACGGGAATCATTTCAGCCGTGGTGCTGCAGCTTGTTGCCAACGGGAGCATGCCTGTATTCTCTGGGGTGATGTGCCTTGTGGTTGTCCTTGTGGTTGTCTTGGCGGCTATTTTTTTCATGGCGCGGCAATTGCTGGGGCGTATCCATTACCTTGCAGGGAATTTGGGGCAGATTGCAGACGGCACGCTTTCCATGAGGGAAGATGAGCTTTCTGGGCGGGACGACGAGATTGGGCAGATGATGCGCTCGGTCAATGGCATGGTAGTTTCGTTTGCGCAGATAATCACGAGCGTGAGGGACGCTACAGAATCCCTGGTAAAGGTCTCGGAGGATTTCAACAGTTCGTTCCGGGAGATGGAGGCATCCATGCACCAAGTGGGGAAGGAAGTTAATTTTATCGGGATTAACACCATTTCCCAGTCCGAGAGGACCCATGAGATTGGCACGCAGGTTATAGACATGTGCCATGCCGTTGATGTCATTGCGCAGGATATAGGTAGCTTGAGCAGCAGTGTGGATAAGATGAAAGCATACAGTGAGGCGGCGGAGGGTATCATGAGGGAACTTGCGCCCATCAGCGAGGCAAGCGGCAAGGACATTGCCAACGTGCGTTCGCAGGCCGGCGTTACAAACCGCTTTGCCACGCAAATCTGCACTGTCACGGAGACCATTACGAGCATTTCCAGCCAGGCCAACCTTCTGGCCCTTAATGCAAATATAGAAGCGGCAAAGGCAGGGGATATGGGCAAAGGGTTTGCCGCTATGGCGGAGGAGATATGCGCTTTGGCGGAACAGTCCCGTGAATCTTCGGAGCAGTTGAATGCGATTGCCATTGAATTGATTGAGAATTCCAATATCAGTATAGGGACTGCCCAGAAGATATCAGAGGAATTTGGCAGGCAAACGGAAAAAATCAGCCGGATGCAGAAGGCCTTTGCTTCCCTGGACAAGGAAATCCAACAGGTAAGCGGCGCCATTTCCGGGATGGAAGGAGAGGTAAGGGGGCTGCAGGAACCCAAGGAAGTGATTGGCAGTAGGGTTACGACGTTGGCAGGGGCGGCAAACCCCACAAATGCGCAGGAGGCTTTGCAGGCGGCGAATTCTTTGAAAGGGGCTGTGAAGGGGCGTAAAGAGCCTGCGGGGCGCCCTAAGACGGCTTCAAAGGGCATCATAAAAAATATAAAAAAGTTTAACGTAAATGATCTGAAAAAAGAAGCGCAGGAACTGCTTTAGGCAAACATTTGCCTATATTTGGCAGGGATTGTCTGTTTTAGGCTTTTCAACGAGGAAGGGGGCCTAGGGCGGACAGTCCCTGCTCTTTTTTGTCTTATGTACAAAATTTGAAGATTTTGCATCTTTGCTGCAACATTTTGGGCGATATAGGAATCTGATAAAATGAAATGCATTTCAAAGGGAGGTTGAGGACAATATGGAAGAGTTTATGCGCTGTTATGAAAAAGTTTATCCGCAGCTATACCGGACCGCCCTCTACTACATGAGGAACCGCCAGGAGGCGGAAGATGCGGTACAGGATGCGGTACTGGCTGCCTACGAGAAATTTTACCAGCTCAGGGATAAAGAGAAGTTTTCTCCCTGGATTATGCAGATTTTAGTGAACCGGTGCAAGAGGAGGATGCGTGAATGGTTCCGTAAGGAGGAAGAGATCGAGGAGGCTTCCGTTTCCCGAGAGCCGGATTTTGCCATGGCGTCTGCGGTGAAGCAGGTGTTTTGGGAGCTGAAGGAGGAAGAGAGGCTGATAGTGGGGATGTCTGTAATATGCGGGTATACCAGCGAGGAGATAGCGGGAATACTTAACAAGAATCACAGTACCGTCCGCTCTAAGTACCGGCGGGCGCTTCAAAAAATGAGAAAGAAACTGGAGGTGTGATAATGCGCAGGGACGAAGTGGAATATAGTATGCAAGAAGGGGAGATTAAAAAGCTTTTGTTGGAGGGAGCAAAGAAGGAAACGGTTCCTGAGAGCCTATGCCCGAAGGAAATGGAAAAGTGGCTGCGCCAGCACGCCGAAGAGGGGCAGGGTTCCATGGAAGGCGCCAAAGATAGGGCTATAGAAGGGGATGCCCAAAGCGAGGGGGATAACGAAGGGCAAGGGTCCTGGGGAAGCCGAAAGAAGGACGCGGCGGATAGGAGGAAGCGCAGGAACCTTCTCGTTTGGAGGTGCGGAACGGTCGCAGCCGCAGCGTGCCTGGCGATTGTGTTTTTTGTGACGGCAAGGAATTCAGGGGGCGGCGACACTATGGAAGATGCGGGTATCTGGGAGTCGGCGGATGATGCCGCTGCAGATGACTATGCAGATGGCGCGGCGGATGATGGCGATGCCGAGCTTCGCGAGGGGACCACGTATGCCAAGCTGTATCAGTCTTTTGAAAAGTATTGGAGTGAGCAGGAGGAGCTTTACCGGGAGGACGCCGTGGATGCTGTAATGGACGATGCAGCGGTGGAAGATGCGGCTGCGGATGATGGCGCCGCCGCGGATGATATGGCTGCCGAATCGGGGGGAGCAATGAATGGGACAGTCCTTGATAAGGGAGGCGATGCAGAGGCGGACATGTCAGGCGGCGCCCTTTCCGGGGAAGGCATTAGCCCCAAGGAAGATGGCACGGAGGATTATGGGAAGACGAACCGCCAGGAGGAAGCTGTAGAGGAAGCGGATATCATGAAAAATGATGGAAGGTATCTCTACAGGGTAGTAAACCGGCAGGAGGGCCCTAACTATCAAGTGAGGGTTGTAGATACCAAGGACGGGCTGAAGGAAGCCTCGCTGGTTGGCGATTTTGAAAATGTGCAGGATATTTATGTGTGGGATGACAAGCTGGTGGTGTTAGAGCCTAGGTGGGCGGCGAACGGCGACCCAGGGATACAGCCAATGGGCGCAGGCGCTGAGACGGACGACGCCGTTACAGTTACTGAGCCGAGCTATTCTTACTGCAAAATACATGTCTTTGATATTTCAGACCGCACAGCGCCTAAGGAATACCATACGTTTACGGTGAAAGGAAGTTATCTGGATTCAAGGATTTCGGGCGGCTATCTGTATTTCTTTGCATCCTGTGAAACGAGCAGGCCTGAGAAAAAAGAGGATGTGAGGCTGTATGTGCCGATGATGGATGGCGAGCCTATGCCGGAAGAAAATATTACGCTTCCTAAGGGGGACGCGGCGGCGTCTTACCTGGTAATGGCGTCCGTGGATATGTCGCACCCTGACAAATTTGCAGATACAAGGGCGTTGGTTGCGTCAGCAGACAAACTTTACGTAAGCCCAGAGAACATATACCTGGCTGACACGCAGTATTTTTCCTATAATAAAGAGGGGAAACAGTCTGACAGCACGATGCTGTACCGATTTTCCTATAAGGATGGGAAAATGCGCAAAGGGGCGGCGGGCAAGGTCAAAGGGACGCTGAGGGATGACATGGCGATGAACGAATACCATGGCTGCCTGCGCCTGGTTACAACCGTCCAATCCCAAAATGTTGAAAAAATAGTAGATGACATTACAGGGGAATTCCTTGGATATGACAGTACAAATGTTGGGGTAACGAACAGCCTTTATGTGCTTGGCCAGGATTTGAAGGTTGTAGGCAAGATAGAAAACCTTGCAAAGGATGAATATGTTTATTCTGCGAGGTTTATGGGGGATTCCGGTTATTTTGTCACGTTCCGTGAGACTGACCCGCTGTTCTCCGTGGATTTGTCCAACCCCAGGGAGCCGAAAATTTTAGGAGAGCTGAAAATCAGCGGTTTTTCCGAGTACCTCCATTTTTATGCAGATAACTTGCTTTTGGGGATCGGGATGGAAGCGGACGAAGATACCGGTGCAACCGAAGGCATGAAATTATCCATGTTTGACATTTCCAATCCTGCGGACGTAAAAGAGCAGTCCAAGATGGAGCTTAAGGAGTATGAGTATTCGGAAGCGCTTTACAATTATAAGGCGGTGCTGATTGACACAAAGAAGAACCTTTTTGGCTTTTTTGCAGAAAATTATGAGGATAAAAGGGATTACCTGCTGTTTACGTTTGCGGACGGCAAGTTTTCTAAAGTGATGGAGGTTGACTGCAGTGATTATGAACGGTATGGCTGGGAAATCCGGGGGACTTATATCGGTCAGAGGTTTTTCCTGTTTACGGACACGGGGCTGGTTGAGGAATATAGCCTTGCAGATGGGAGGAAGGTGGCGACATTAGAATAATATAGATGCCAAAAGCGCTTGGAAGGACGGCTTCCAGGCGCTTTTAGTACTGCGTTACGGAAATAAATAAAACCGCCTAAAAAGGCGGTTTAACGTAAGCAGATAACGGGAGTCGAACCCGCCTTTCCAGCTTGGGAAGCTGGTGTTCTACCGATGAACCATATCTGCATTGAGTTAATTATAACACATTCAAATGAAAAAGCAAGGGAAATTTTTATTTTTTGGTAAAAAATTTTTTCGGGATATCTTTTGTTTTTTGCTGGCCCGATTCCCGGGCATGTTTTATAAAGGGTAGAATGAAGGCTTGCGGCCTGAAAATACAGTGAAATAGCGAAAACCGGCGTCTTTCAAAATACCTGTTACTTTCCCGAAATCGAAAGCCACATGCTCCGGCTTGTGGGCGTCGGCCCCTATGGTAATGATTTCGCCGCCCATTTCACGGTAGCGCCTTATGATTGCCTCTGTTGGGTTGGGATGCCCAAGCCCGTATTTGAAGCCCCCGGTATTTATTTCAATGCCTTTGCCTCTCTGGATGAGAATCTGCAAAATCTCGTCGATCACATCTGCAAACTTCTCGTAAGAGTAATAGCGGTTGGTATTGGGACCATAGCGGACGATATAATCCAGGTGCCCATAGACGTCAAAACAATCAAAGAGCGCAAGGTTTTCTAAAATGGATTCAAAATATTCCCTGTAGGCTTCGTCCTCGATTTTGCCAACAAAGTATTCCGGGTAATAAGGGTCTTCGCCATTTACCCAATGGGAGGAGCCAATGACGAAATCAAAAGGATATTCCCGGATAATCTTTGGCAGTAACCCTTCCAGGTATGGCTGTAGGCCAATCTCCACGCCGATGCGTATAGGGAGCCTGCCGTCAAACTGCCTGCAAAACCCCTCCATTTCCTTGAAATATGCGGGAAGGTCGAGCGGAAAGAGCGCAGGCGCAGTCTGCGTTTTTTCAAGGTCTAAGTGGTCGGTAAAACAGATGCCGCCAAGGCCCGCATCCATAGAAGCCTCTATCATTTCCAGGGTATCTGCCTCGCTGTCAACAGAAAAATGTGTATGCATATGTGTGTCCCAGAGCATAAGTATGCCTCCCAATCCTAAACATTTTATCCTCAGACATCATAGAACAATTTTTGGGCGTTGTCAAAAGGAAAATGAATCGTGTAAAATCCGTGCGTGCCCAAGGGGCGCTTAGCGCCATTTTTCACGATTTGTCATGGCTGGCTGGACTGATAGTTACTGTTCACACAGGACTTTGCATTTACTGCAAAGTCCGTAAGAAAATGATTCAGGTGTGAGCAAATCCCATTCGCGAAGCGAATTTTACATGGATTTGCGAATGTTACTGTGAACGGAGTGAACAGTAACGACTGATGCCAAAATTTGTAACAAAGTTGAAAAAGCCCCTTGAATTTTTGCCTGAAATTAGTTAGAATAAAGACAAGTTGGGTAATATATCCAAAGAAATACCAAATTCATTCAAAATTAGGAGGAATTATCATGTCAGTAAGAGTAGCAATTAATGGTTTTGGACGTATCGGACGTTTAGCATTCAGACAGATGTTTGGCGCAGAAGGATACGAAGTAGTAGCAATCAACGATTTAACAAGCCCGAAAATGTTAGCTCATCTGTTGAAGTATGATTCATCTCAGGGTAAGTATGAGTTGGCAGACAAAGTAACAGCAGGCGAAGATTCCATTACTGTTGATGGAAAAGAAATCAAAATCTACGCTTTCCCGGATGCAAATAACTGCCCATGGGGAGACTTGAAGGTTGACGTTGTTCTGGAGTGCTCCGGATTCTACACCTCCAAGGACAAAGCACAGGCCCATATCAATGCAGGTGCGCGTAAAGTTGTTATCTCTGCTCCGGCAGGCAACGACCTTCCTACTATTGTTTTCAATACAAACCACAATACATTGAAAGCTGACGATACCATCATTTCCGCAGCTTCCTGTACAACAAACTGCCTTGCTCCGATGGCTGACGCATTGAACAAATATGCAGCAATCCAGTCTGGTATCATGTGCACCATCCATGCATACACAGGCGACCAGATGACATTGGACGGCCCGCAGAGGAAAGGCGATCTGAGAAGATCCCGTGCAGCAGCAGTGAATATTGTTCCGAACAGCACAGGCGCAGCAAAAGCAATCGGCTTGGTTATTCCTGAGTTGAACGGCAAATTAATCGGTTCCGCGCAGCGTGTACCGACCCCGACAGGATCTACCACCATCTTAACAGCAGTTGTTAAGGGCAATGATGTGACTGTTGACGGCATCAACGCAGCTATGAAGGCAGCAGCTAACGAGTCCTTCGGCTACAATGAGGATGAGATTGTTTCTTCTGACATCGTTGGAATGAGATTTGGTTCTCTGTTCGATGCAACCCAGACCATGGTTTCCAAGGTATCTGACGACTTATATGAAGTACAGGTTGTTTCCTGGTATGACAATGAGAACAGCTACACCAGCCAGATGGTTCGTACAATCAAGTATTTCAGTGAGTTAGCATAGGCATTGAGGCATTGAACACTTGGCGAGGCATTGAACACTTGGCGAAGGCAAGCCATAGGCGCAGCCTGAGGTTAGTGTGAAAGCCGTTCCCGAGACTTAACGGCAGTGAGCCGCAGGTGATACTGGCGTGCTAGTCGAGTGGAACTACCTATGGTAATTGATATTTGGATAACAAACTGCACGGCAGACTATCTTCTTCCGCGAGCAATGAGCCAAGCAGCCGCGCTTGCGCGGATATTTGGCGAATGCCGCGAGAGCCAACGCTTGAGGTGTTGGCTAGGCGACAGGCTGCCAGAGTGCAGATAAGACTCACAAAGGGTCCGGTCTTTTATGGACCGGACCCTTTTATACGCACACAGGTACCCGGTGGGAAAGATATATAGATGGCGTTTAATTATCGCCATCTGCGCCGAGCACGGTCGCTTTGCGGCATTTACATCTTCGTGCGAGTGCGCATCCCCCGGAGGGCTATATATCTGGCAATTATTTAATGCCAGATATATAGAATGATATACGCCCTTG
>CATLBW010000083.1 GCA_949879775.1 uncultured Lachnospiraceae bacterium | reverse complement strand
GAGAAGAGAAGAGAAGAGAAGAGAAGAGAAGAGAAGAGAAGAGGCTAGAGATGTAGCTTTTTATCAAATCAGAGGTCCAGACGGATAAGGCAGATTCGAGGGAATTTGTTTTATTGGTCTGTTTTTTATTGCCAAAAAACAGTTTGCAATAGGATAAAAAATTTGAGAATGATAGGAAATTGATACTCGGTTTTATGGGTATATCCTTGTAATCATAGATTGATTTGTCTAAAAGAAGGAGGAAATTATGAAGAGAAGAATAGTAGTTTTAATTTTAACGTTTGTTATGGTTACAATGTCTGTGGCAGGCTGCGGTCGTTCAGAAAATGACAAAAAGGACGAGCCGGCTACAGAACGGGTTGAAGAACCCGAAAACAAACCTGAAGAAGCTGACCCTGTAGAATCAACAGATGAAGTTGATGTAGCAGAACCTGAGGATACAAATCAGGAAGATGTTGATTCTACAGACAGCAATGAGCAGGCGAGCGAGCCCGCTACCAGTGGGGAGGAAACTCCCGATGCAACTGAAGAGATGAATGAATACGGACTAACTGAGACACAGATGCAGAAGCTGTATGAATGTGTTAAAGAGTCTGTATTGAAAGGCTATATTGAACCTAATGGTATGGACCCAAGTGAGTTTCAGTGGCCGGCACCTGATGAGACACATGATAATGCTCCTTGGGCATACTTGGGAATCATATTTGGAAATTATGTTAACTCAGGTGAAAAATACAGCTTTGATGCGGTCCAATATAAAAAACCGGATGATTCAATGTGTCAGCTGATGAATTCGGTTTTTGACGGAATGGTTGCATGGGGGGAAATATATCAGGAAAAAATTTATAAGGCAAGAGTATCAAGTTTGCCGATGGATAAATTATTTCCTGAGAATATCAGTTTCGCTGATTGATGGGGGGCGCATTGTAATTATATCCTATAGATCGCAAGTATAGCCCGGGCGCCGCCCCCGCCTAGTATAGCGAAAATTAAGTTTTGGATAGTTTGACGCCAAACATCCTTCCGGGTGATTCTTAAATTTTAAGCTGCCCATAAATTTTATAGTATATTGAATTCTGTGGGTTTTTGGGGTATTATATTATCGTCATATGCCGGAAATGTCTGAAAGGGCAAGGGCGAAGATTGCGGATTGCCCTGCTAATGGCTCGTTGCAGATGAAACTGCCGGAGAAAGGAAGGAAGAATTATGAAGGTAGCGGTTACTTATGAAAATGGAAATGTATTCCCTCATTTTGGGCATACAGAGCAGTTTAAGGTTTATGAGGTTGAAGACGGGAAGGTTGCCGGGGCGCAGGTGGTGGATACAAATGGAAGCGGACATGGAGCCCTTGCGGGGTTCCTGTCTGCATATAAGGTGGATACGTTAATCTGCGGGGGAATCGGAGCAGGTGCGCAGATGGCTTTGGCGGAGGCAGGCATCCGTCTTTATGGAGGGGTGTCCGGCAGTGCGGATGAGGCAGTGGATAAGCTTCTTGCAGGGAACCTGACGTATGACCCGGATGTCCATTGCGACCATCACGGGGAAGGGCATCACTGCGGGGAAGGGCATCATTGTGGAGAAGATAAGCATGGCTGTGCAGGAAATGAGGGTGGATGTTAAGACAATAGCTCAGTAAAGGGAGCAAAATGTAAGCATTTTGCTCCCTTTACTATAAAATTTAGGCATTGCTTTTCTTATTTTGCCAAGAGCATCATAATCTGGTTGCTCCTAGCGACAAACTTACTCATAGCGTCCGGCGTCAGCGGGTGGTTGGAAAGGAGCGCCAAATCGTAGAGCTGTTCGCAGAATACGGGTACATGTTCGGAATCTTTATGCGCTAAAATATATTTTACCAGTTCGTTGTTGGCGTTCAGGATCAATGTCTGGTCGCCGCCGAACATAGAGGGGTCCATGCCTGCCATGCCGTACATCTTCATCATATCCTGCATCCTTCGCCCTTCCTCGGAGAGTGTGATGACGGAAGAGATGTCTGCATTTTTCAGTTTTTCTACGTTTACATTTAAGTTCTCGTTGTTCAACGCTTTGCGGAAGGTTTCAGTCAGCGTGTCTTTCGCTTCCTTCAAATCTTCCTCAGAGGCGTCTTCTTTCATGGAATCTGTGAGGTCGGCGTCAATGCGCACAAATTTAATCTTTTCATTCCTGCGCTCTAACTGTGTAATGAAGGAAGTATCAATATTGTGGTCTAAGATGACAGCGTCCATGTTCTGTTCCTGAAACATCTTGATATACTGTCCCTGCTGTTGTCTGTCAGTTACATAGTAGACAGGTTTGCGCGTGTCTTTTTCTTCTTTATTATCTGTAGGATCTGCGTCTTCTGCCTGTTCGGAATCGACATTGTCTGCGGTATCGGTATCTGTATTTGCAGAGTCATTGTCTGTATTTTCAGCATCTGCACCCTCATCCTCGGTCTTCAAGCATTCCGGCAGCGTGAGATATTTGTCGTCCAGATTCTTAAAGAGGATATAATCATTCATCTTGTCGCAGAACTTCTCGTCCTTAAGGCAGCCGAACTTGATGAAGGGGCTGATGTCGTCCCAGTATTTCTCATAAGATTCCTTGTCAGTCTTGCACATGCCGCTCAATTTGTCGGCAACTTTCTTGGTGATATAATCAGAAATCTTCTGCACGAAGCCGTCGTTTTGCAGGGCGCTGCGGGACACATTCAAAGGCAGGTCGGGGCAGTCAATTACGCCCTTTAACAGCATCAAAAATTCCGGGATGACTTCCTTGATATTGTCGGCGATAAATACCTGGTTATTGTACAGTTTAATCGTTCCCTCAATGGAATCGTACTCCGTGTTGATTTTGGGGAAGTATAAAATACCTTTGAGGTTGAACGGGTAGTCCATATTTAAATGAATCCAAAACAGCGGTTCCTTGTAGTCCGAAAAGACCTTGCGGTAAAATGTTTTGTACTCCTCGTCCGTGCAGTCGTTGGGATGTTTGCCCCACAGAGGATGCGTGTCGTTCAAAGCAACCGGACGTTTGATTATTTTTGCCTTCTCCGTGCGTGGAGATACTTCTACCTGTTCTTTGGTGCCGTCCTCGTTCTCCTGTTCCTCGAACTTTGCCTCCTCGACAATGTTTTCAATGACGGTATCTTTCTCTGTTACCTCTTCTGCGGGTATCGTCTCATATTCTTCCGGTGCGTTTTCCTTAGCCAGGTAGATAGGGGTGGGCATGAAGGAACAGTATTTCTGGATGACTTCTTTGGCGCGGTATTCGTTGGCAAATTCCAGGCAGTCCTCATTCAAGAATAACGTAATCTCCGTGCCGACAGTCGTTTTAGAGCCGTCGGACATGTCAAATTCTGTGCCGCCGTCGCAGGTCCAGTGAACGGGTACAGCGTCTTTTTGGTAGGAGAGGGAGTCAATATGCACCTCGTCTGCAACCATGAAAGCAGAGTAGAAGCCTAAGCCGAAGTGACCGATAATCTGTTCCTCGCTCGCCTTGTCCTTATATTTCTCCAGGAAGTCGGAGGCGCCGGAGAATGCAATCTGGTTGATATATTCTTCCACCTCCTCGGCGGTCATGCCGAGTCCATTGTCGATAAACTTGAGCGTTTTCTCTTCCGGGTTTACAAGAATCTGAATCTTGGCTTCATAGTCGTCGGGAAGTTCGTATTCTCCCATCAAATCTAGTTTCTTCAATTTGGTAATGGCGTCGCAGCCGTTAGAAATTAATTCGCGGTAGAAAATGTCGTGGTCGGAATACAGCCATTTTTTGATAATAGGAAAAATATTGTCGCTGTTGATGGAAAGGTTTCCGTGTTTGCTGCTCATAAAAATTACACTCCTTTGTCTGCTTTTATTCCCGCGAGCAATGAGCCAAGCAGCCGCGCTTGCGCGGATATTTGGCGAATGCCGCGAGGGTCAAATACCCCGCCCCTTGGGTCGGGGTATTTGACTTCACTATTTACTGATTCATTTTTCATCTAAAAAAGATTGTAATACCCGAGGCTGCAAAAGTCAATAGAAAATTAGCACTCTTTAAGAATGAGTGCTAACAAAAGGGCTGGAAGCCAGGAAAATCAAGGGATTGGGGAATTCTTAAAAGTTTATAAAGTTAGTAAAAATAAAATGGAAAAGTGTCATAGCTATCTTTGTGAAGGGTGCGTTTGAACGGATATATTTTCGGGGGATTGTTGAAAAGGCGCTTTAAATTGGTTATACTGTCAAGAGTATTTGAAAGTATGGACAGGAGTGAAGATGATGGCAGAACAGATGAGAGGAAACATGGTAAACGGCAACCCGACAAAGGCGCTGGTTAGCTTTACGCTGCCGATGGTGGCGGGCAACTTGTTCCAGCAGTTTTACAATATCATGGATTCGATTATTGTGGGCAATGTGGTAGGGGAAGAGGCGCTGGCGGCGGTGGGCGCTTCCACGGCAATTACAATGCTGTTCGTGATGGTGGCGATGGGCACCGGCATCGGCTGTTCGGTAGTAATTTCCCAACTATTCGGGGCCAAGCAGTTGGAGAAGATGAAAACGGCGATATCCACTGCCTTACTGTCCATCTTGGGGCTGAGCGTGTTTTTGAGCCTGTTAGGCGTTGTGGTGAACCGGGGATTGATGCGGCTGATGGGTACGCCGGAGAATATTTTTGCGGATGCCGCCGAGTATATGCAGATTTACTTTTTCGGATTTGCATTCCTCTTTTTGTATAATGCTTTCTCCGCCATTTTCAATGCGCTGGGGGATTCCAGGAAACCTCTGTTGTTTTTGATATTTTCTTCTCTGCTCAATATTGTGCTGGATTTGTATTTCGTGGCAGGGCTTCACATGGGCGTGCCCGGCGTGGCCTGGGCGACGCTGATTGCCCAGGCGTTGTCGGCAGCCTTGTCTTTTTTCTTCCTTATGCGTAAATTAGGGAAAATCGAGACAGGGGAATTCGCCAGGTTTGACAGGGAACTTTTATTTACCATGGTGAAGGTGGCCATTCCTACGATTGTGCAGCAGTCGATTGTGTCGGTAGGGATGCTCTTAATCCAATCGGCGGTCAACCGTTTCGGCTCCACGTTCCTTGCCGGGTATACGGCGGCTACGAAAATCGACGGCATTGCCATTGTGCCCATGGTGTCGGTGGGCAATGCGGCGTCCACGTATGTGGCGCAGAATATGGGGGCAAAGAAGCCTGAGCGTATTCAAATGGGCTACCGCATCTGTCTGGTAATGGCGGCGGGGATTGGCCTGATGATTGCCGTTATCCTGCATTTTACAGGGGAAAGCTTCGTGGGGTTATTTCTGGACTCCGGTTCCAGCGCGGAGGCGATTTCTGTGGGGACGAGCTACCTTAGCACAGTTTCCATGTTTTATTTCGTCATGGGCAGCATGAATGTCAGCAACGGCGTCCTTAGGGGGGCGACGGACATGGGCTGGTTTTTAACCAGCAGCGTCTGTAACTTGCTTACCAGGGTAACCCTGACGTATGCCCTGGCCGATGTGACCCAGGGCATGATTATCATGTGGGCGAACCCTGCAGGCTGGACAGTAGGGCTGGCGATTGCCCTGGCGCGTTATTTCCAAGGGGGGTGGAAAGGGAAATCTATTGTTAGCTAAATTGCATCAAGGATATAAAAATTAGGAAAAGGTTCTCTTGTCCGTTTTGGGCAGGCGAATCTTTTTTTGGCCCTTTTGTCCCTTTAAATGTGCGGTTCGTCCCATTTTGTGGAATTTGCAAACGGAAAAAGATATCATAAAATCTGAGAGTATTTTACGGATGGAGGAGAAGTGATGGAGGCAATTTTTTCAAAGGAAGAAGTAAATACAGGAAGGCAAAGGGAGTTTGATTATCTCAAGGGGATTTTCATGCTGTTTATTTACCTGGTCCACGCGTTTCAGGCCACTATGTCCCCAGAGGGACCCGTTGTCCGCTGGGTTTATATGTTCGCAACGATGTCCGGGGCGGCAATTTTTATCTTTGTCATGGGGGTTGGGACTGTTTACAGCAAGAATGCGGCGCCGAAGGAGTTTGCGAAGAGCGGCGTGCGCATGGTGGTTTACCAGTATCTGGATAATCTTGCTTATGTATTGGCCCTGCTTCTGCCTTATCCCTTTGTTTCCGGAAAACTGACAGGGGCTGCGGCGGAAAATTTAAGTTTTTCTATCAAGATTTACATGCAATATACGAATATCTTTTTTATTACCGGGATTATTTATCTATGTTTGGCATTGCTTAAGAAATTGGAACTGAAAGCCGTTTGGTATGCGCTCTTTGGCGCGGCAATTAGCATAGCGGCGCCATTTATTTATGGGGCGCCTGTGGATGTGCCGGTCATCGGGTATCTTATGAAGCTTTTGATTGGCGAAGCGGATTTTGTTTCTTTTACGCCGCTTTATTTTCTGTCTTATGCGTTGTTCGGGGTTGCTTTTGGCAAAATGTTAAGGCGTGTGAAAAACAAAGCGGGATTTTACAAGGTGTTCGTTATTCCTGCGATTGCGGTTTTCATTGTATGGTGGGCGCTGGCATTTGGGGCTTACGGATCTGATCTTTTAGAAATGTATACTGTCTTTAGCGAGACGTATACCCATCCCAATTTCTGGCATGTACTGGCAAGCCTGGCGCATATCTTCCTGTTTGCCGCAGTTTTTTTCTTTATCGAAGAAGGCCGCGGCAAGGAGAATAAGAAGGGGGAGCCAAAGAACCCTGTTGCGAAGCAGCTTCTATATTATAACAGGCATATATCGAAATACTATGCTTTGCATGTGCCGGTGTATTTTGTCGCGTTTGGGTTCAACGGTTATGAGGGCTTTCAGAGTTATCAATGCTGGTTTCTCGCATTGTTGTCAATCATAGTTACGGAGCTTATAGTAAGGGGATTTAACTATGTGTCCCCAAGAATCACAAGGAGGTTAAAGGTATGAATTTTTTGGAGGAATTTTCAAGTATCGTAGGGAAATATCCGGATAAGGCTGCGGTGGCGGACTATAACGGAGAGAGGGTTACGACGTATCAGGAACTGTACGCATTGAGCGGCAGGATAGCGGCAAAGCTTAGGCAGTCAGGGATTATGCCAGGCAGGACGGTCATGGTCTGCATGGGCAGGCGCATGGAATATGTGGCGGCGGAAATAGGGATTTTGATGTGCGGCGCTGCCTTTGTCCCTGTGCTGCCTGAATATCCCAAAGAGCGCATCCAATTTATCGAGGAGGATTGCCAGGCGGCAGCGATGGTTACGGAAGCTTGGCTTGCGGATATCGGGGATTACGCCCCGGCAGAGCCTGTTGCAGTGTCAGGCAAGGACCGGGCGATGGTTATCTATACCTCCGGCTCCACCGGGACGCCGAAGGGGATTGTCCATAGTATGGCAAGCATTACGCAGGTAGCCAGAAGGAGCAGGGGAGTTATTAATTTGAACGAGGATGACGTGCTGGGCGCAACGGCCCCCATGTCTTTTATTATCTTATCGTTGGAGTATCTCAGCGTGTTGTCCGGTGGCGCCTGCACGCATATCCTTCCCGAGGACGTCAGGAGGGATGTGCGCCTTTTGGAGGATTATTTTGCGCAAAAGGAGATTACCTGCGCCTTTATCAGCCCGCAGATGCTTCGTTTTTACAAAAATAAGGACAAGGCGCTCAAAAAGATCTTTACCGGGAGCGAGAGGGTGTCCATGCTGGCAGGGAATGGATATGAGCTGTATAACCTCTATGGCTGCAGCGAGACGGCAGGCTTGGCGTCCTGGTATAAAATCGTGGAGAAGATGGAAAATACCCCGATTGGCAAGCCGGTAGAAGGGGTTGCGTTTTTCCTGTTGGATGAAGAGGGCCGGGAGGTCGCAGAGGGGGAAGAGGGCGAACTCTGCATCCAGGGAACCCTTGCCGATGAATACCTGAACCTTAAGGAGCAAAGCGCACGGACATTTATCAGGCAGGAGGACGGCACAGTCCTTTTACATACAGGGGATATCGCCAAGAGGCTGCCGGATGGGAATTACCTTTACGTAAACCGTAAAGACTGGATGGTAAAAATTAACGGCCAGCGTGTGGAGACCGGGGAGATTGAGCAGCGCATGGCGTCGATGCCGGAAGTGGAAAACGCCGTGGTCAAGGCTTTTGAGGATGACAATGGGCAGAATTACCTTTGCGCATATTATGTGCAGGGCAAAGAGGTGGAGGCGGAGCAGATACGCGACCACCTGAAACGGACGCTTCCTGATTATATGGTCCCACGCTTTTTTAAGCGCCTGGACAGCCTGCCCAAGAACGCGAACGGCAAATTGGACCGCATGGCTTTGCTGCCGCCGGGGCTGGAGGAATACAAGGCAGCTTACCGTGAGCCTGAAAATGAGACGGAACGTTCTATCTGCCGTGGTTTTGAGGAGATTTTGCACTGTGGGGCAGTGGGCGCGGATGATGATTTCTTTAAGCTTGGCGGGGATTCGATCAATGTTTTGAAGCTGGCAGGATATCTGCAATCGCTTGCCCTCACGCCGGAAATGGTCTTAGCGGGCAGGACGCCAAAGAACATCGCGGGGCTTTTGGCAGAAGGGCAGGAAGGGCCCGGAGCACACATTTCAAAGGAAACAGAGGGGCAGGATAAGCGCAAGCTGGCAGTTTATGAGGAGGGGGCGGAGTATCCCCTTACCGACTCCCAGATGGGGGTTTACTTAGAGTGCGTCAATGAGCCGAAAGCCACTATGTACAATATCCCTATGTGCTGCGAGCTTCCGGCAGGCCTGGACAGGGAACGATTTGTGGACGCCGTAAAAAAGGCGGTGGCAATGCATCCTGCCTTTGGCGTCAATATTGCGTTAAGCGAAGGGACGCCTGTGATGCGCATGCATCCCCAATATTTAGAAGCGGAAGTTGGCGGGGGAGCGACAGAGGATATTGAGGAAGTGAAAAGGCGCTTCGTCCGTCCGTTTACCTTAGGGGAAGGGCCATTGTACCGCATGGCCCTGTACCATGACGCAAACCACTGTTATTTCCTGTTTGATGTGCACCATATTATTTTTGATGGCACATCCGCAGAGGTGTTCCTTGAGGAAATCTCCCAGCTATATGCAGGCGGCCAGCCGAAAGCGGAGGAAGTTTCCCTGATGGATTTGTCCGCTTACGAGGGGGCGCTAAAGGAAACGCCCAGGTATCAGGCTGCCAGAAAGTATTTTGAGGGCAAGCTTGCGGGTGAGGACTTTGGGGACGCCCTGATAAAGGATTATAAGAAAAAAGAGGTGAGCGTTAAAAGCGGCGAGATAAAGCTTGCCTTAGGTGAGGAATTTTCCTGCATGGCGGTGGAGCAGTTTACAAGGCAGATGGGGATTTCAGAAAATACACTGTTTCTGGGGACCTTTGCGTATGCCCTTGGGAAGTATAGCGGGGAGAACAAGAGCCTGTTTTGCACAGTGAACAATGGGCGGCATACAGTAGACATGGCAAATTCCGTGGGGATGTTTGTCCGTACCCTCCCCATTTACCAGTCCTGGGAGGAAAGCTCTACTGTAGAAGGGTATTTGCAGGGAGTCCAGGAGGATTTCTACCAGGTGATGGGGCATGACTGCATTTCCTTTGGGGAATTGGCAAGGGATTACGGCATTGCCTCGGATATCATCTTTGTCTATCAGGGCGAGATGTTCCGCGGGATGGCGCTCGACGGCGGGCAGTATGCGGCGGAGCCGCTCCCTACCGGGGATGTGCAGGCGGATGTGTCAATGATGGTGGTAAAGAGCAGGCAGGGGTATGAAGTTTCTTTGGAATACCGCGAGGACCTGTACCGGGAGGAGACTGCCAGGGGCTTGCTGGGGATGTTTTCCCAGGCCTTAAAAGGGATGATGTCCTGCAAGGGGCTTGCGCAGATTTCCCTGGCGTCTGAGCTGGATATCCAGGTGTTAGACCGCTTTAACGAGACGGATAAGCCGTTCGACAAGAGCAAGACAGTCATTGATTTATTCCGGGAACAGGCGAAAAAGACGCCGGAGCAGACGGCGGTTGTCTACAGTGGCAGGAGCTATACTTATGCCCAGGCCGATGAAATCACGGACCGCCTCGCTGCCTATATCGCCGGGCTTGATATAGGCAGGGAAGATGTGGTGTCTGTGCTGATCCCCAGATGTGAATTTATGGCGCTTGCCTCCCTTGGCGTGTCCAAGGCAGGCGCGGCATATCAGCCATTGGACCCGTCCTACCCGCCGGAACGTTTGCAGTTTATGATTGAGGACGCAGACGCCAAGCTGCTGATTGCGGATGAAGGGCTTCTGCCTCTGGTGCCCCAGTGGCAGGGAAGGGTGCTTCTGACGAAGGATATCTTAAGCCTGCCGCGGGCAGGGCAGGTCCCAGAACCGCCGAAGCCGGAAGATTTGTTTATCCTGCTGTATACTTCCGGTTCCACAGGCGTGCCTAAGGGCTGTATGGTGGAGCACAGGAACATTGCCGCCTTTAGCGCCTGGGACAGGGAGTATTACCAGCTTTCGGAGGAAAGCCGTGTTGCGGCATATGCCAGCTATGGGTTTGACGCCTGTATGCAGGATATCTACCCTACGCTGACGGCAGGGGCGACGCTCCACATTATTGATGAATCCATCCGTTTAGACTTGAATGCCTTGAATCAGTATTTTATGGAGCAGGGGATTACCCACTCCGCTATGACGACCCAGATTGGGCGGACATTTGCCACCAGTATTAAAAACGACAAGCTAAAATATTTGTCCATGGGCGGGGAAGCCTTGACGCCTTTTGTGCCGGAGGGCAGCACAAAGTACGTGAATTTATATGGGCCTACGGAGGGCACGATCCTTGTGACTGCATACCAGGTGCGGGAGTATGAAGATAACCTTCCTATCGGCAAGGCGATTTCCAATGTTAAGCTTTATATCATAGACAGCCTGGGCAGGAGGGTCCCGGTGGGCGTGCCGGGTGAGCTGTGCATTGCCGGGCCTCAGGTGACCAGAGGCTACCTCAACCGTCCGGAAAAGACGAAGGAGGCGTACTCGGATAACCCGTTTAGCTCAAGGGAAGGCTTTGACAGGCTTTACCATACCGGGGACATCGTGCGTTACTTGCCGGACGGCAATATCCAGTTTATCGGCAGGCGGGACGGGCAGGTGAAAATCCGCGGCTTCCGTATTGAGCTGACTGAAGTGGAAGAGGTTATCCGCAGGTTCCCGGGAATTAAGGACGCTACGGTGGCGGCCTTTACCGAGCAGTCGGGCGGCAAATATATCGCTGCTTATGTAGTGTCGGATGAAACGGTTGACGTGGAGGCGATGAACGCGTTTATCGAGGAAAGCAAGCCGCCCTACATGGTCCCGGCGGTAACGATGCAGATTGACAAGATCCCATTGAACCAGAACCAGAAAGTCAATAAACGCGCCCTCCCGGTCCCGGAGCGGAAGAAAGAAGAAATGGTAGCGCCGCAAGGGGAAACGCAGCAGAAGATATTTGACTGCGTGGCGGAAGTAGTGGGTCATCAGGAGTTTGGCGCGACTACGGATATTTATAAGGCCGGGCTTACCTCGATTGGGGCGGTCAAGCTGAATGTGCTGCTTTCCAATGCCTTTGAGGGGGCGGTTATCCGCAATAAGGATTTAAAGGAGCATAATACCGTTGAGAAACTAGAACAGCTTTTGAAGGAGGGCAGCCATTTACAGACCTTTGAGCGGCAGGAACTGTATCCATTGACCCAGACGCAGAACGGTGTTTTCGTGGAGTGCGCCGCCAACCCGGAAAGCACGATTTACAATATCCCGTTCCTGTTCCGCCTGGGGGAGAACGTGGATTTGCAGCGCTTAAAGAGGGCGATTGAAAAGGTCGTGGAGGCGCATCCATATATTAAGACAACGGTTTATATGGACGAGTCCCGGGACATCTGGCTAAAGAGGAACGATGACGCTCCTTTTACGCTAGAGGTTTCGGGCTGCTTAGACAGGGAAAACCTGGTAAAGCCTTATCAGCTTTTGGGCGACAGGCTGTTTCGGATACGGCTGTACGACACAGCGGAAGGGAAATACCTGTTTATGGAATTCCACCATATTATCAGCGACGGAACTTCCTGTAATATTTTTATCGAAGATATGAATAAGGCGTACGCAGGAGAGCGGCTGGACGCTGAGAAATTTTCCGGCTTTGAGGTCTCCTTGGAGGAGCAGAGGGCGCTTCAAGGCGAGGAGTACCAACGCGCCAAGGAATATTATGATTCCATATTTAAGGATTGCGATACAGATTTCCTTCTGATGAAGGATTTGGGGGCAGGAGAGCCTGGGGCAGGATATTATGCCAAAGATATTGCTGTGGACATGGAAGCGGTGCAGGCGTTTTGCGCGAAGCGGCAGATTACGTTAAACGTGCTGTTTACGGCGGCGTTTGGGTTTGTGACAGGACGTTACGCCTGCCGGGAGGAGGCTGTCTTTACCACCATCTATAATGGAAGGAATGATTCCAGGCTGGCAAGGACCATCAATATGCTGGTGAAGACCCTTCCGGTCTACTGTCGGATTGATGGGAAGCAGAGCATTGAGAAATATTTGGAAGAAACGAAGGAACAGCTTCTTGACAGCATGAACGCGGATATTTATTCCTTTGCGGAAATCAGCCACGCTTACGGCATAAAGGCCGACATGCTGCTTGCTTTTCAGGGGGATGAGTTCCAGTTTGAAGAAATCGCCGGGGAGAAGGTGGAGATGGAGCAGCTTTCGCTGGATGCGGCAAAGGCCCCGCTGTGTCTCAATGTAAGCATAAAAGGCGACGTTATCAGCTATCAGGCGGAATATTACAGAGATCTGTTTGAGGAGCGCACAGTTGCCGGATTCCTGGACATGTTGACGATGGTAATCAATGAGTTCCTGCATAAGGGGACCCTGGGGGAAGTCTGCATGGCAGACGAGAAGGCGCTTCGCGAGCTGGAGGGCTTTAATGGGACTGAGGAGCAGTATGACCGGGAAAAGACAGTAATCGGCCTCTTCCGGGAACAGGCGCTAAGGACGCCGGAGCATACGGCAGTTGTCTATGCGGACAGAAGCTATACGTATGCCCAGGCAGATGAGATGACAGACCGCCTTGCCGCTTATATCGCCGGGCTTGGCATAGGCAGGGAAGACGTGGTGTCCGTACTGATCCCCAGATGTGAGTATATGGCGCTTGCCTCCCTTGGCGTATCAAAGGCGGGAGCGGCGTACCAGCCCTTAGACCCATCCTACCCCAAAGAGCGGTTAGCGTTTATGATGGAGGATTCCGCGGCCAAGCTTTTGATTGCCGATGAAGGGCTTTTGCCGCTGGTTCCAGAGTGGAAGGGCAAAGTTTTACTGACAAAGGATATCCCAGGCCTGCCTGGGGCAGAGCAAATTCCAGAACCGCCGAAGCCGGAGGATTTATTCATTCTGTTATATACCTCGGGTTCCACGGGCGTGCCCAAGGGCTGTATGTTAGAGCACCGGAATATCGCGGCATTCTGTGACTGGTATAAGAAGTTTTATCAGCTTTCGGAGGAAAGCCGTGTTGCGGCATATGCCAGCTATGGGTTTGACGCTAACATGATGGATATGTACCCTGCGCTGACGACGGGGGCAGGTGTTTACATCATTGAAGAGTCCATCCGCTTAGATTTAAACGCGCTGAACCAGTATTTCCTGGCGCAGGGCATTACCCACTCTTTCATGACTACCCAGATTGGGCGGGCGTTTGCCACAAGCATGAAGGGCGCGCAATTGAAATACCTGTCCATGGGAGGGGAAGCGCTGGTGCCCTTTGAACCGGAGGGAAGCGCAAAGTATGTGAATATATATGGTCCTACGGAATGTACGGTGAATGTGACTGCATACCGGCTAAAGGAGTATGAGAAGGAGCTGCCCATCGGGAAAGCGATTTCAAATGTGAAACTCTATATTCTGGACAGCATGGGCAACAGGCTCCCGGTGGGCGTGCCGGGCGAGCTGTGTATTGCCGGGCCGCAGGTATCAAGGGGTTACCTGAACCGCCCGGAGAAGACGGCGGAAGTGTATGCGGATAATCCGTATAGCGATTTGCCGGAGTATAGCAGAATCTATCATACCGGAGATATCGTGCGTTACCTGCCGGATGGCAACATCCAGTTTATCGGCAGGCGTGACGGGCAGGTGAAGGTCCGCGGCTTCCGTATCGAGCTGACGGAAGTGGAAGAGGTTATCCGCAGGTTCCCGGGTATCAAGGACGCTACCGTGGCGGCGTTTGACGAGCCTTCCGGCGGGAAATATATCGCCGCCTATGTGGTAGCGGATGGGGAAGTTGATGTGGATAATTTGCATGCATTTATCGAGGAGAG
>CATLBW010000082.1 GCA_949879775.1 uncultured Lachnospiraceae bacterium | reverse complement strand
GCAATTAGAAGGAGGGGCACATGCGGTTAGATAAATATCTTGCCGATATGGGCATTGGGACCCGCAGCGAGGTAAAACAACAGATCCGCAAAAAACAGGTAACGGTCAACGGCTTATTGCCCACAGGTCCGCAGCAGCAGGTGGAACCGGGGGAAGACGAGGTCATCTGCCAGGGCGAGGCGGTTCCTTATATGGAATACGAGTATTTTATGCTCAATAAGCCACAGGGCTGCGTCAGCGCCGTCACAGACCGTGGGCATCAGACCGTGATGGACTTGATTACGAAGAAGAACCGCAAAGATTTGTTCCCAGTCGGCAGGCTTGATAAGGATACGGAAGGCCTGCTGCTAATCACAAACGACGGCGCTTTGTCCCATGCCCTTCTTTCCCCTGGCAAACATGTCCCTAAGACTTATTATGCCAGGATATGCGGGGAAGTGACGCAACATGATGTTACACAGTTTGCCCAGGGCCTTGATATCGGGGAAGCGAAGCTGACAAAACCGGCAAAGCTTGAAATCCTTTGCAGTGGGCCAATGGCTGCGGAGGTTAAACTAACAATTACGGAGGGGAAATTCCATCAGGTGAAACGCATGTTCCAAGCTGTGGGCAAAGAAGTATCCTTTTTGAAACGCCTTTCCATGGGAGGGCTGTGCCTGGATGCGTCTTTGCAGCCTGGAGATTACCGGCGGCTGACAGAAGCGGAAATTAATCTGCTATATACCTGGCATTAAATGATTGCCAGATATATAGCCCTCCGGACGCCGGCAAAGGAGACAACAGGACTATGTTAGAAAAAGTACAATCCATTATTTTTGATTTGGACGGCACGCTTGTGGATTCCATGTGGCTGTGGCATGACATTGACGTAGAGTTTTTAGAGCAGCGGGGGCTTACCCTGCCTGGGACTTACCAGCATGATATTGAAGGCATGAGCTTTACGGAAACGGCAATTTATACGAAACGGCTCTTCCATCTTACGGAAAGCGTGGAAGAGTTAAAAGCTATTTGGAACCAGATGGCGTTTGACAAATACAGCCATGAAGTATTTTTTAAGCCCGGGGCAAAAAAGTTCTTGCAGTACTGCAGGGAGCAGGGGATTACCCTTGGCATTGCCACCAGCAATTCCAGGGAGCTGGTGGCGGCGGTAACCACGGCCCTGCATTTTGGGGACGCCATTGAAGTTATTGTGACTTCTTGTGAGGTGGCGCATGGGAAGCCGGCGCCGGACGTCTACCTGGAAGCGGCAAAGAAGCTGGACGCCAAACCGGAACGCTGCCTGGTGTTTGAAGACGTCCCTATGGGAATCCGCGCTGGGAAAAACGCCGGTATGCGCGTGTGCGCTGTGGCGGATGCTTTTTCCGCACACCAGGAAAATGAAAAACGAAAGCTTGCCGATTACTATATCTCAAGCTACGAACAAGTGCTGGATAATACATATGAAATATTAAAGCCAAAGGCGTATGCCGGATGATGCACATAGGGCATGGAAAATAGGCGTACGCCGGATGATGCGTGAGGGACAGGAAAGGAAGCTGCTATGGAAGGGACGTTTTTGCCCATTTGCCGAAAGGATATGACAGAGCGCGGGATTGCACAATTTGATTTTGTATATATCATCGGGGATGCTTATGTGGACCATCCCTCTTTTGGACATGCCATCATCAGCCGCCTGCTGGAAGCCCATGGGTACTCGGTGGGCATCATTTCGCAGCCGGACTGGAAGGAAAAGGGGAGCATTGCCATATACGGGGAGCCGCGGCTGGCGTTTTTAATCACCGCTGGGAACATGGACTCCATGGTGAACCATTACAGCGTATCAAAGCGACCGCGGGAAAAGGATTCTTTTACCCCGGGCGGGGCTGTGGGCAGGCGCCCGGATTACGCCACCATCGTCTATGGCAACTTAATCCGGCAGACATACAAGAAAACGCCGATCCTGATTGGCGGCGTGGAAGCCAGCCTGCGCAGGCTGGCACATTATGATTACTGGAGCAATAAAGTCAAACGTTCCATCCTTTTAGACAGCGGGGCGGACATCCTTATGTACGGCATGGGGGAGCGCAGCATCCTGGCATTGGCGGAGGCGCTAGACAGCGGGATTGCTGTGTCTGATATCACGTTTGTGCCAGGGACGGTATATAAGACCCAGAAGGAAGCGGATATTTACGACGCCTTATTCCTGCCAGGATTCACAGAAGTGAAGGAGGACAAGGCTGCCTACGCCAGAAGCTTCTACCAGCAGTATCAGAACACAGACCCTTTCAGCGGCAGGAGGCTTGCCGAGGGCTACCCTAACAAAGTTTATGTGGTGCAGAACCCCCCGTCAGAGCCGTTGCGTGAAATGGAAATGGACGACATATATGCGCTGCCATATATGCGCGATTACCATCCTTCGTATGAGCCGCAGGGCGGCGTCCCTGCCATTGAAGAAGTCAGGTTTAGCCTCACCAGCAGCCGTGGGTGTTTTGGGGGGTGCAGCTTTTGTGCGCTGACCTTCCACCAGGGACGGATTATCCAGTCGAGAAGCCATGCCTCGATTGTAGAAGAGGCAAAACTTTTCACAAAACAGCCAGGTTTCAAAGGCTACGTCCATGACGTGGGAGGCCCTACCGCCAATTTCCGTTTCCCATCCTGCGGCAAACAGATGAAAAAGGGAGTCTGCCCCAACAGGCAATGCCTGTTCCCAGCTCCCTGTGAGAATTTAAAGGCAGACCATAAGGATTACTTAGAGCTGCTGCGTAAATTGCGGGGCATTCCCGGCATTAAAAAAGTGTTTATACGTTCCGGCATCCGTTTTGACTATGTCTTGGCGGACAAAGACCGCACCTTCCTGCGGGAACTGTGCCAATACCACATCAGCGGGCAGTTGAAAGTGGCCCCCGAGCACATTTCCGATAAAGTCTTAGAGAAGATGGGCAAACCAAATGCCGCCGTTTACCGCCAATTTGTCCGGGAATACGAGAAAATGAACGAAAAGTTAGGAAAGGAGCAATACCTTGTCCCTTACCTGATGTCCTCGCACCCCGGCTCCACGCTGCAAGAAGCGGTGGAGTTGGCGGAATTCCTCCGCGACCTGGGATATATGCCGCAGCAGGTACAGGATTTCTATCCAACGCCCTCCACGATTTCCACCTGCATGTACTACACCGGCTTAGACCCGCGCACTATGGAGCCGGTCTATGTGGCGCATAACCCGCACGAAAAAGCCATGCAGCGCGCCTTAATTCAGTACCGAGAGCCGAGGAATTACAAGTTGGTGAAAGAGGCCTTGTTAAAGGCCGGGCGCACGGACTTAATCGGCTTTGGCCAGCAGTGTTTAATCCCACCAAGGGAGATAGCGCATAAAGGAAAGCCGCACCCGAAAGCGAAACCAAACAAGAAAGCAAAATCAGCTAAGAAGGGGAGAAGGTAATGCAGTGTTTCCACATTGGCAGGAACGAAGCCGGGCAGCGGTTTGATAAATACCTGAAAAAACTTTTGCCAAAGGCTCCGGGAAGCTTCGTCTATAAAATGCTCCGTAAGAAGAATATCACTTTAAATGGGAAGAAAGCCGACGGCTCTGAAAAGCTTCAAGTGGAAGATGAGGTGAAATTATTCCTCAGTGAGCAGACCTTTGCCAAATTCGCGTCACCGAGGATGCGGCTTGGGGAAGGAGCACAAGGATATGCTGGCGCCATGGAAGGGACAGGTCTTGCCAAGGATTATCCTTATGCCCCTTTGGACATTGTATACGAGGATGAGGATATCTTAATCATAAACAAGCCTGCCGGCATGTTATCGCAAAAAGCGAAGCCAGGCGATATATCGGCAAACGAATATATCATCGGCTATCTTTTGCACAGCCGTTCCATCACGCCGGATGAGCTGGCTACCTTCCGCCCCTCCATCTGCAACCGGCTGGACTATAACACTTCCGGTCTTTTGCTTGCTGGGAAAAGCCTTAAGGGGCTGCAGGATATGGGCGGGCAATTAAACAGCCGCTCTATGGAAAAGCATTACCGCTGCCTGGTAAAAGGAGCGATTAAGGAGCCGAGGATGATAGACGGCTGGCTGAAAAAAGATGGGGAGCGAAACCATGTGCAGGTTTCCCAGGCAGAGCTGCCGGGCAGCAAATACATTAAGACAAGCTATACGCCGCTCGCTTATTACCAGAAGGGCGCCCTAGGCCATTCTTGCCTCAGACGGGCAGGGCAAAAAAGAATTGCCGACGGCATGGAGGTTTTCACGTTGCTGGACGTACAGCTTTTCACCGGCCGTTCCCACCAGATACGCGCACATTTGGCCTCTATAGGGCATCCCATTGTCGGGGACGGCAAATATGGAGATAAGAGAATTAATGGCTTCTTTGCGCGCCAGTTCCAGATCCAGGCGCAGATGTTACAGGCATACCGCTTAACATTCAAAGACGGCAGGGAATTTGAAGCCCTGCCTGCTGCGGAATTTCAGCGGGCATTAGGAGATATCAAAGGAGTAACCGGGAAAGGGATGTAAGCTATGCCGACATGGAATTCAAGGGGGCTTAGGGGTTCCACACTGGAAGAACTGGTAAACCTCACCAATGAGAAATATGCGGAGCATGGGCTTGCGCTGATACAGAAAGTGCCTACCCCCATCACGCCCCTTAAAATAGAAAAGGACAGCCGCCATATTACGCTGGCTTATTTTGACCAAAAGAGCACCGTGGACTATATCGGCGCCGTGCAGGGCATCCCTGTGTGCTTTGACGCCAAGGAATGCCACACCGATACGTTCCCACTGCAAAACGTCCATCCCCACCAGGTGCACTTCATGGAAAAATTTGAACAGCAGCAGGGGATTGCGTTTTTATTGATATTTTATTCCCACCGGAATGAGGCTTATTACCTCCGCTTCCAGAAATTAATGGAATTTTGGATGCGCGCCGAAGAGGGGGGCAGGAAGAGTTTCCGTTATGAGGAATTGGAGCCAGAGTATTTCCTGCAATCTAAGGGAGGCATCCTCATCCCATATTTGGACGCCATGCAGAAAGATTTAGGGAAACGCTGAGGAAAGCGTTGACTTTTCCCGAAGCCTTCGATATAATAAGCCTTGTTTAATTTAGTAACACGTTAGCATAATAAAGTAAGGGCGAAGATAATAAGCGTTTACTATAATTATATTTTAGAAAGGAACTTTACCAAATGAAACGGAAGCTGTTACATACCCCAGAGGGGGTTCGCGACATCTATAATATGGAATGTGCAAGGAAGCTGGTTTTGCAGCAGAATTTACAGGATTTACTGCAAAAGTATGGATACCATGCAATTGAGACGCCGACATTTGAGTTTTTTGACATATTCAGCCGGGAAATCGGCACGACCCCGTCGAAGGATTTGTACAAATTTTTTGACAAGGAGGGCAATACGCTGGCACTGCGCCCGGATATCACGCCATCCATTGCCAGGTGCGTCGCCAAGTATTTTGCAAATGAGGAATTTCCGGTGCGGCTGTGCTATATGGGGAACACATTCATCAATAATGACAGCTATCAGGGCAGGCCAAAAGAGAGCACGCAATTAGGAGCTGAGCTGGTAGGTGATAATTCCGTAGCGGCGGACGCCGAGATCCTCGCGCTTGTGGTTGATTCCTTAAAGACGGCGGGGCTTGTGGAATTCCAAATCGGCGTTGGGCATACAGATTTCTTCCGCGGGCTGGTAGAGGCCGCCAAGCTGGGGGAAGAGGAGGAACAGGAGCTTATCGCGCTGATTTCCAATAAAAATTTCTTTGGCGTGGAAGAGCTTGTGGATTCCCTCCATCTGCCTTTGGAGCTTGAGGGATTATTTTCCATGCTTGGGAACCTCTGTATGGATGACGATATGATAGGCAAAGCGAAAAGGCTTTCCGCAGCATACCCCCGCATCCTGCATGCGCTTAATCGTTTAGAATCTTTAATGCAGGTTTTGTCTTGTTATGGCGTGGAAAAATACATTTCCATTGAGCTGGGGATGCTCAGCAGTTACCATTATTATACAGGGATCATATTTGCCGGTTATACGTTTGGCAGCGGCGAGCCAATCGTCAAAGGCGGGCGCTATGATAATTTAATGGATTATTTCGGGAAACATGCGCCCTCCATTGGCTTTGCCGTCGTTGCCGACCAGCTCCTTTTGGCCTTAGCCCGGCAAAAGATTGACATACCGGTTGAGAATAACCAGACATTGATTGTGTACCACCGCAAACATGAGCAGGAAGCCATAGGGCGCGCCGTCTCCCTGCGCAAGCAGGGCTTAGGGGCTGCGCTCGTATGCTGGGAAGAAGGCAAGGATGAAGCGGATTACCGCGCCTATGCACAGCGCATGCATACGCAGGCGATCATGTTTATCTGATAAAAGAGAGAATCTCGCTTTACAGGAGCGCATATAACGGAGGAAATAATGAGATATTTGACATTTGCATTGGGGAAGGGGCGGCTGGCAAAGCAGACGCTTTCCACTTTTGAGAAAATAGGCATTACCTGCCATGAAATGAAGGACAAAGATACCCGCAAATTAATCTTTGTCAATGAAGAGCTGAAACTAAAATTTTTCCTTGCCAAAGGGCCGGACGTGCCGACCTATGTGGAGTATGGCGCGGCGGATATCGGCGTAGTCGGCAAGGACACCATTTTAGAGGAAGCGCGCAATATTTATGAAGTGCTTGATTTAGGGTTTGGCAAGTGCCGTATGTGCGTCTGCGGGCCGAAGGAGGCAAAAGACCTCCTGCAGCATCATGAATTAATCCGCGTTGCTACCAAATACCCCCGGATTGCCAAGGATTATTTCTATAATAAGAAGCGTCAGACCGTGGAAATTATCAAGCTCAACGGCTCGATTGAGTTAGCGCCCATCGTCGGGCTGTCTGAGGTCATTGTCGATATTGTGGAGACAGGCTCCACCCTGCGGGAGAACGGGCTTGGCGTCTTAGAAGAGGTCTGCCCCCTGTCTGCAAGGATGGTGGTCAACCAGGTCAGCATGAAGATGGAACAGGAGCGCATCACAAAGTTAATCCGGGAACTGAAAGAAGTCCTTTAGCCTAAGACAAGGAGGGAAGATTCCATGAGAATTTTAAAACTTACGGAAGATACCAGGAAAAACCTCCTGGAAGATCTTTTGAAACGAAGCCCCAACAGCTATACACAATATGAAAACAGCGTAAATGACATCATTGGCAATGTCCGTGAAAATGGCGACAGCGCCGTCTTTTCTTATACGAAACAGTTTGACGGCGCCGATATCAATGAAGGGAATGTCCGCGTGACAAGGGAAGAAATTGACAGCGCCTATGGTTTGGTGGACGATAAGCTTATCGCGGTCATGGAAAAATCGCTGGAAAATATACGCACCTACCATGAGAAACAAAAGCAGTACAGTTGGTTTGACAGCAGGCCAAACGGCGTTTTGCTGGGGCAGAAGGTGACGCCGCTTGCACGCGTGGGCGTCTATGTGCCGGGCGGCAAAGCCGCCTACCCCTCCTCTGTATTGATGAATGTGCTGCCGGCAAAGGTGGCAGGCGTAGGGAAAATTGTCATGACAACCCCCTGCGGCAAAGAAGGGCAGGTGAACCCGGCGACCTTAGCGGCGGCAGACTTAGCAGGCGTTGATGAAATTTACAAAGTCGGCGGCGCCCAGGCAATCGCGGCGCTTGCTTTCGGCACCCAAAGCATCCCTAAGGTGGATAAGATTGTAGGCCCGGGCAATATCTATGTGGCTTTGGCCAAGAAGGCCGTATTCGGGCATGTGAGCATTGATTCCATTGCCGGGCCGAGTGAAATCCTCGTACTTGCGGATGGCAGCGCGAACCCCCGGTATGTGGCGGCGGATTTATTGTCCCAGGCAGAGCATGACGAGCTGGCGAGCGCAATTTTAATTACCACCAGCGAAACGCTTGCCAAAGAGGTTTCCGCGGAAATCGACGGTTTCACCGCCACGCTTTCCCGCAAGGAAATCATCGGCAAGTCCCTGGACAACTATGGATATATCCTGGTGGCAGAAACTATGGAACAGGCCATCGGGGCGGCAAACGAAATTGCCTCCGAGCACCTGGAGATTTTAACGGTAAATCCTTTTGAGACAATGATGAAGATTCAGAATGCGGGGGCCATCTTTATGGGCGAGTACGCCAGCGAGCCATTGGGCGACTACTTTGCCGGGCCCAACCACGTGCTTCCGACCAATGGTACGGCAAAATTTTTCTCGCCGCTTGGCGTGGACGACTTCATCAAGAAATCCAGCATCATTTCTTATTCCAGGGAAGCGCTGGAACCAATTTATAAGGATATTGTGCAATTTGCAGAATCAGAACAGTTGACGGCACATGCAAATTCAATTAAAGTAAGGTTTGAAGAGAGGGATTGATTACCATGTCAAATGAAAGGATGAACAAACAGCGGCGTAAGACGAAGGAAACAGAAATCAACCTTACGCTCAATATAGACGGCAGCGGGGAGACGCAGCTTGACACAGGGATAGGTTTTTTTGACCATATGCTGGACGGGTTTGCGCGCCACGGTTTTTTTGACTTGAAGGTACAGGTAAAGGGCGACCTGATCGTTGATACCCACCATTCCATAGAAGACACCGGGATTGTGCTGGGAAAGGCGATTCGCTACGCCTTAAAAGATAAAAAAGGCATTAAGCGTTATGGAAGCTGCATCCTGCCTATGGATGAGACGTTGGTGTTATGCGCCATTGATTTAAGCGGCAGGCCATATTTTTCATTTGAAGGGGAGTTTACGTCAGAGAGGGTAGGGTATATGGAGACAGAGATGGTCCGCGAATTTTTCTACGCCATCTCCTACAACGCAGGCATGAATTTACATATGAAAATCCTCTCGGGAACTAACAACCACCATATGATAGAGGGGCTTTTCAAAGCCTTTGGGCGCGCCCTGGATGAAGCCACGGCAAAAGATCCCCGCATCATAGACGTTATGTCAACGAAAGGCAGCTTATAGGTGACATTATGGGACACAAAAACTTAATTGCCACAATCTATTTGAAAAACGGCAGCGCCGTCAAAGGGCGTGAAGACTTTACGGTTGCCGGCGATTGGAGGGAATTGGCGAAAATATATAACGAGAGCGGAGTCGACAAGCTCTATGTGTTTGACTTATCGCAGGATGATAAGGAGCATGACCTCCATTTAGGGATAATCCGCCAGCTAAGCCGGCATATTGAGATTCCCGTCTATGGGGCAGGCGACATCAAAAAGATGGAGGATATCAAAAAAATCCTTTATGCCGGGTGCAAAGGAGCCATTTTGGACGGTTCCCGGCATGATACCATTGAGATGGTGCAGGAAGCGGCGCAGCGTTTTGGCAAAGAAAAGCTCCTTGTCTCCATGGAGACGGTGGATTTAATCTTTAAGCATAAGCGGGAGGCGGAAGAACATATCCATAAACTCGTAGTGTTAAATGACGATATTGTGGAGGCGCTGGCGAACATCACCAACCTTCCATTCAGCGTAATTGCCAGCGCTTACGATAAGAAGCAATGGGTGGAAATCTTAAAACGCGACGCCGTAACAGGCATTGGCGGCAGCTATGTCAGCAGCCCTGCCACGGATATTATGGGCTTAAAGAGGGAGTTGTCCGCTGAGGGCATACAGACCAGCAAATTTGTCTCCTCCATCCCCTGGTCAGAGTTCAAGTTAAATGGGGACGGCCTGGTTCCCGTAGTGGTACAGGAGTACCAGACATATGAAGTGCTGATGCTTGCCTACATGAATGAAGAAGCATATAACATGACGCTTGCTTTAGGGAAGATGACCTATTATAGCAGGAGCCGCCAGGAATTGTGGATTAAGGGGGAGACTTCCGGCCATTACCAGTATGTGAAATCTTTAACGATTGACTGCGACAAAGACACCATCCTTGCTGATGTTTCGCAGGTGGGCGCAGCCTGCCATACTGGAAACCCCACCTGCTTTTTCCAGGATTTGGTAAAAAAGGAATATATCAGCCGCAACCCGCTGAAGGTATTTGAGAATATGTATGACACGATCGCCGGGCGCAAAGAACATCCCAAGAAAGGATCTTACACGAATTACCTCTTCGACAAGGGGTTAGACAAGATTCTGCAGAACATTGGCGAAGAAGCGACAGAGATTGTGATTGCCGCCAAGAATACGGAGCCGGAAGAAATCACCTATGAAATCTGTGATTTTATATACGACCTGGTGGTGATGATGGTGGAAACAGGGATTACCTGGGATGAGGTTGTGGAAGAGCTGAACCAGCGGTATTTTTATAACAGTGACAGGCAGTAGTTTACATAATTATATTATGTAAACTACTTGCCCAGGAATTAGGCTCACAATGGCATTCCATAGGATTTGGAGGGCTTAAATTAGCAAAAGAGGCTCTATGGCAGAAGCTTATAACACAAAATTTACGAAAAAAATGAAACGCACACATACCATTTGGCTGCCTGATATGCTGCATTATCACAATGAACTATTGCAGGCAGCCTTTTGCTCCTGTGGCTACCATCTGGAAATCCTGCCGGAGCATGACAGGCTTTCCGGCTTTTCCCTGCCATATATCAGCGGTGATTACTGCCTGCCAGTGTTTCTGATCCTGGGGCAGATCCTGGCATTTATACAATCCGGGGATTGCGACTTGTCCAGGGCCGCGTTTATGGAACCCCAGGCAGGCGGGGCCTGCCGCGCGGGAAATTACTATAACACTATAATCAAGAGCCTGCAAAAGGCGGGCTACCCCCAGCTTCCAGTGATTTCCCTCAATTTTCTTGGGCATGAGAGGCATCCGGGGTTTTCCATTACGCCCAGGCTGCTGCAGGGAGCGGTGGCAGCAGTGTGTTATGGCGATTTGCTGATGATGCTGCTGCAGCAGGTACGCCCGTATGAAACTACAGAAGGGATGGCCAAAAGCTGCCACCGCAAATGGATGCAGTTTTTGTCGGATGAAATAAGGCAGGGAAAGAACATTTCCAGTAAGAAGCGCATAATCCGTTATCAGGAAATTGTGGAAGACTTTAAGAAAATCCCCAGGAAGGAGGTCCATTTGAAAAAAGTGGGCGTCACAGGGGAAGTCTATATGAAATATTCCCCCATTGGCAACCGGCATTTGGAAGAATATTTGCAGAAAGAAAAATATGGTTACCGGGTGGGCGGCTTCATCAATTACGCCATTTATATCGTGGACAGTGAATTAAGCAGAATGCGCCTGCAAGGCAAGGGGAAGCTTTCACAAAAAATTTGCCATGACGTCCTTAATTACCTTAAAGCGCTTCAGGGAGATTTGTATCAGGTTATAGAGGCAGGCAGTGTTTTCACTGCCGATACGCCTTTTGACGCGTTAAAGGAGAAGGCCGGCAGCATCATCGATTGTTCCTGCCAGGAGGGGGATGGCTGGCTGATTGCCGGTGAAGCGGCAGCATTAATCAGCCAGGGGTACGACCATATATTGATCCTGCACCCCTTTGGATGCCTGGTAAGCCATGTCTGCGTCCGGGGAATCCTCAAAAAGCTGCGAAACAAGTTTCCAGGGGCAAATATCCAGCCCATAGAATATGACTATGATTCTTCACAAGCTTTACAAGAAAGCAGAATCCTCCTGGGCTTGGGGGATTTAAAAATACGCAGGGATATTTGATTTGGCGCACAGTATCATTTGCAAAACAGGAATATTTTGCGGGGAATGCTGCTAAAATAGTACAAAGCCATTAAGGAGCAAAATGTATGGTAAAATCTATCGAAGAGAGCGCAAGGGAGCGCAGGGATTATGTGGAACAGGCGCGCGCTGCCTTTGGGGGCCAGGAACAAAGCAATCCCCCTAAGGCCGTCGGCACAGAACCGCAGGAAGGGGCTTCCACTTTCGGAATCCGGCTCGTCGTTGCCATCCTGTTATTTGCCTGTTTTGTCTACTGTGACCAGGAGAAGGTCACCTATCAGGGAATCAGCGCCCAAGATATTGTCAAACAGGTGACATGGGACCCGCTGCCTACGGAAAAGCTGGAGGCTTTTTTGGGGGAAGTCGAAATCACCGCTGGACGCAAAAAGTGAACTGGAGATAAGGCACAAAAGTACAAGAGCACAAAAGTAAAGGAGCACAAAAGTAAAGGAGCACAATGTATGAACAAGCTTGCTTTGAGCGATGAAATTTTAATGTCCATTGATAAACCAGCCCGCTATATCGGCAATGAAATTAATATGGTACGAAAGAACCCGCAAAAAGCGTCCATCCGTTTTGCTATGTGTTTCCCGGATGTGTATGAAATTGGCATGTCGCATCTGGGCATACAGATTCTATACGATATGTTTAACCAAAGGGAGGATGTTTACTGCGAGCGGGTCTACTCCCCCTGGGTTGACCTGCATAAAATCATGAAAGAGAGGCACATCCCCCTGTTCACGCTGGAGACGCAATCCCCTGTGAAGGATATGGACTTCCTGGGGATAACCATCCAGTATGAGATGTGCTATACGAATATCTTACAGATTTTGGATTTAAGCCAGATTCCATTGTATGCAAGGGAACGCACAGAAAACGACCCGCTCGTGATCGGCGGGGGGCCTTGCGCTTATAACCCAGAGCCGCTTGCTGATTTTTTTGACCTGTTTTATATTGGTGAAGGCGAGACGCAGTACGATGCGCTGTTTGACCTCTACCAATCCATCCAGGGGCAGGGGGGGACGAGAGAGGGGTTCTTGCGCGCTGCCTGTAAACTGCCCGGGATCTATGTGCCTTCCTTGTATGAAGTGGCTTATAAGGAAGACCACACCATAGCGTCTTTTACTCCCCGCTATGAGGACGTGCCGCCTGTTATCCGCAAGGAAATCCAGATGGACCTGACTGACGCCGCCTACCCTCGTAAACCGTTGGTCCCTTATATCAAGGTGACGCAGGACCGCGTGGTATTGGAGATTCAGCGCGGCTGCATCCGCGGCTGCCGTTTTTGCCAGGCAGGGATGATTTACCGCCCCACCAGGGAGCGCGATGTCAAGATGCTCAAATCGTGCGCCAAAGAAATGCTTGAAAATACCGGGCAGGAGGAAATTTCCTTAAGTTCTTTAAGTTCCAGCGATTACAGTGATTTGCCCGAATTGATAAATTACCTAATCGGGTTTAAGGAACGGGGCGTGAATATTTCCCTGCCGTCCCTGCGGATTGACGCATTTTCCTTAGACGTCATGAGCAAGGTCCAGGATGTAAGAAAGAGCAGCCTCACATTCGCCCCGGAGGCAGGCTCACAGCGCCTGAGGGACGTCATCAACAAAGGGCTGACCGAGGAGGTAATCTTAGAGGGCGCCAGCCTGGCATTTGCGGGCGGCTGGCAGAAGGTAAAGCTCTATTTTATGTTGGGGCTACCCACGGAAACCGAAGAGGATATGCAGGAAATACCACGCCTTGCCGATAAGATTGCCCGCCGTTATTATGAGATACCCAAGGAACAAAGGCAGGGCAAATGCCAGGTTACCATCAGCACCTCTTTCTTCGTCCCCAAACCATTCACCCCCTTCCAGTGGGCGACGATGCACCCCAGGGATGAATATCTCAGGCGGGCCAGGATAGTCAATGAGGAAATGAAAGGGCAGTTAAACCGCAAGAGCCTCAAGTATAATTGGCATGAAGCTGACGTTACCGTCTTAGAGGGCGTATTTGCCAGGGGTGACCGCCGAGTGGGACAAGTCCTTTTAAAAGCCTATGAGAAAGGCTGCATATTTGATTCCTGGAGCGAGCATTTTGACAACCGTAAGTGGATGGAAGCGTTTGCGGACTGCGGCGTGTCCATTGATTTTTATAATTTGCGCGAACGAAAGCTTGATGAAATCCTGCCCTGGGATTTTATTGACTGCGGCGTGTCCAAGGCGTTTTTAAAGAGGGAATGGCAAAATGCCCTTGCCGGGAAGGTAACGCCAAACTGCAAAGCACAGTGCAGCGGCTGCGGAGCGGCGCAATTTAAAGGAGGCGTCTGTCTTGAACATCAGAATTAAATTTCAAAAATACGGCACAATGAAATTCATCGGGCACCTTGATATGATGCGCTATTTCCAGAAAGCAATCCGACGCGCAAATATCGACATCGCATACTCCGAAGGGTTCAGCCCGCATCAGGTCATGTCTTTTGCCGCTCCTTTGGGCGTAGGCGTTACCAGCGACGGCGAATACCTGGATATTGAGGTGAAGTCCACTAAGGGCAGCCAAGAGGCCATGCAAGACTTGAACGGGACGATGGCGGAAGGCATCTCTATCCTGGAATACCGTAAACTGCCGGATACCGCCAAGACGGCAATGTCCTTGGTGGCTGCCG
>CATLBW010000081.1 GCA_949879775.1 uncultured Lachnospiraceae bacterium | reverse complement strand
TATTTCTAATTACAAGGGCCGCTTTCGCTTCTTATAAATCACAGTAAGCGAAAGCGGCCGCACATTTTTAGTATTGTGTCAAGTGCTTTTTGATTTTTTCAAACTTCTAAACTTAATGACATTATCCGGTCCTCGTCCAGCAGTTTTTCAAAATCCTTCCGGCAGACAGGGACTGAATAATGGTAGCCCTGCAGCAGCGTGGCATTCAGCCCTCCCACAATATCCGCGACTTTGCTGTTCTCCACGCCTTCTATAATGGAATGGTAGCCCAGGCGCCTGCACATTTCCATTAGGCTGTCAACAATCACATAATCTATGTCATGCCCCGGCTGCGCAAGCTCCCGGATAAAGGAATGCTCCACTTTAATATAATCCACGGGGAGCCATTTCAACATCTCCATAGAGGCATAAGCCGTCCCAAAGTCATCCAACGCTATGCGAAAGCCCTGCTCCCGCAGCCTGCCAAAAATGGCAGCAAGCTCTTTGGGGGCCTCTACCTGGCAGCTCTCCGTAAGCTCTATAATAATATAATTTGGATTTACCCCGTATTTTTTCACGCAGGAAATCGCCTTTTCCTCAAAGGCGTCGTCTATAAACTGCTGATAAGATACGTTAAAGCTTATTTTCAGCTCCCCGTATTTATCGCGCCACGCCGCCTGCTGCCTGATTGCCTGCTCCATAACCCAAAAGCCTGCCTCCTGGATATCGCCATAGTCCTCCAACACCTTAATAAACTCCATCGGATAAGAGTCCTTAATCCTTTCCCCCTTCCAGCGCAGGAGGCATTCACAGCCTGCAATCGTGCCAGCGTTGGGGTTGATAAACGGCTGGAAATACAATTCAAACCCCTTAAAACCATTTTTAATGCACTGCTTTAAATCCTCCCGCAAAACAAGCCCTCTCTCATGCCTCCTGGCAATCTCTTCCGAGAAAAATACCAGGCTCCCCCTCTGGTTATTCTTGGCATACTCCAAAGAATGCTCCAATTTATTGATAAGGATTTCCCTGGTATCCGCATCCTGAGGGAAAAGCGCCCCGCCTGCCGATATGGAAATCCCCACTTTACGCCCGTCTTCCAGCTTCACAATATCCGTCTCCTGGCATACCCTTCCATAAAAGCCCTCCGCTTCCTCTAAATTGGACGCAAACGCAATCACAAGGAATTCATCCCCGCTAAAGCGCAGGACTTTCCAACCGGGCTTACATAATTTGTTTATCTCCCTCGAAAACTTGATTAAAATCTCGTCCCCAACGTTATAGCCGTAATTGCTTACAATTTTGCGAAACCCGTCCAAGCCAATCAGCAAGGCAATCCCCGGCTGTGAAGAAAAGTCAAAATAGTGCATCTCATGTGTTGTCAAAAGCCCGGTCAAAGTATCGTATTTGCTCTGCCCGTCTATCCTTGTCATAAGCCCCGCAAAAATAATCGGCTCCCCCTTTGCATCCCGGATTACGCTGCCCTTGCATTCCACCCACACATATCCGCCCGATGCATTCCGCGCCCTGTATTGGCAGTCATGGTATTTCTTTTGCCCGGAAAACACGCCTGTGATATCATCCATATAAATCTTTAAGTCATCCGGATGTACGTGCCGCCCCCACACGTTCGCCGCATCCTCCAGGTATTCCCCTGAAAGCCCGAAATAATCCACGGCAGCTTTGGACCAGCGGGAAATATCCGTCTTCATGTCGCATACATAGATGTAGACATTATCAGACGCCGAGCCAAACGCCTCAAACAACTCATTATTGAAAATATCACTCATACGATCACCTTAAAACCTTTCTCAACCCAGCATTACAACCTGGTCCTTCCCGGCTGCCTTTGCCATATAAAGGGCTTTGTCCACCCTGCTGTAAAGCGCGTCTGCAGTCTCGTCCTTTGCCTGCGTAACCCCTATGCTGACTGTTTGGCAGCCGGCAGTTTCATACGATACCGAAGCAAACTTAAGGCGTATCTTCTCCGCCAGCGCCGCCGCGTCGTCCACATCGCTATCCGACAGCAATACCATAAATTCCTCGCCGCCCCAACGCCCGATAGAGCAGGAGCGCATCCCTGCCGTCGTATTCCTAAGGACGTCCGACAGGGCCTGGATCACATGGTCCCCCTCTTTGTGCCCATAGACATCGTTTACCTTTTTAAAATTATCAATGTCCAGCATAATCAGAGAAACGCTGCCGCATCCCCCCTGATTTTTACGTTTATCCAAAGCGCCGCGAATCCTTCTCTCAATCTCCGCACGGTTGTAAAGCCTCGTCAGCCCATCCGTAACAGAGCTTAAAGCAAGCTTCATATTCATCTCCTCCAACTCGGCAGTGGACGCCTCGATAAAAGAAACAAAACGCCTGATAATAGGTATCTTTTCGTTACTGCCATCGTCAATCTGCGCCTTGGCAATATTCACTTTCCGCCCCTCTCGTGGTTCCCCCTCCCGCATGGCTACAATCACCAGGGTCACATTAAAGTTGAGCATATCCCCGTTTATGCGCAGAAACTCGCCATGCGTATAAAAGCCCGTCGTAGGCGCGACACTGTTAAACAAAACCGTTTCGTCACTGATATTCCCCTCCCCCCAGAACGCCTTCCTGGCAGCACAAGAAAAAGTTTGGATAACCTCCGGGCAAAAGTCCGCGATCTTCTGCCCATCCTCCCTGATGCTGGCAAGGATTGTCTCCGGGTCTCCATAGGCCAGCCTGACAACCGCATCCTCCTGCATATCTGAGGACATCACAAGGGAGCCGTCATCATTAGCCGCCAGGGGGCAGCGCAAAATGTCAATATCGCCATGCTCCATAAAAAGCGGGAATTCCAGCGTATTGGAAAAAAACCTGTCATTCCTGTTGATATTTAAAAATCTCCGGTATACGTCCAGGGCAGGTTTGCCGTCCAGCTCATACAGGATTTCCCGGTCAGCCTTTGTAACCCTGAATCTCCTTTTAAGCGGCTTCCACCCCGAAATAAAGGCGCTGTATGTATGGAAATTTGTCCCGCCCAACAACAGGAAAATAATGCCATGCTCCATAAAGCCGTTTCCTTTGGAAAACACGGCAGCCGTATCATCATCCATGTCAGGATTGAACGCGCCGCCGCCAAATACCTGGATATCTTCCCGCAGGCGGCTCATTTCATTGCAAAACTCCATCATGGAAATATCCATGATCGTGGCGTGCATTTCCACTGCCTGGACCCATGGGTTCGCATCACAGAACTTTTTCAGCTCCGCCGCATCCTGCGCCGCATTCCCCTCCAAAAAAGGAAACTGCAAAACCTTTGCCTGAGTAGTCCCATACTCAAAAATGGTGCAGGTTAAAATAATTTTGGCGTCCGTCAATGCCCCATCCATGATGTTGGCATTCGTCGTGCAGCCCAAATACTGCGCATCCGGCATCTCTTCATCCAGGCAATCGCAAATATGCTGGATGTGCCCTAAATCCATGTCTTCGGAATAAATCCTGAATATGGTGGCATAACTGGAATGGGAAGCACGCCACCGCTTAATTTCCCCCAGCCTTTCTAAGAACCCAGCATCATCTTTGTAGAGGATTTGAAATTGTTTCATGCCCTTCTCCTCCTTAAATAATAAAGTTAAATTTCAGATTCAAAAATGTTATAGCATGGAAAAAAAGCAACCTGCTAAAAAGCTGTTATCCTACCATATTGTTTCCCCAAAATCAAATACCCCGCAGCAAGCTGACGGGGTATTAGGGCCTCGCGAATTTTTCTAAATACGCCGAAAGGCAGAAGTATAGATCATTGTATTTTTTTTAGGTTATTTAACTCCACGCTTTTTCTATGATATTGTTCTATCATATAAAAAATATGTGACAATAATAATGGATTAACATTAGAGACCAAATTTGAATAATATAATGCCCTTACCAATGAATCTAAATATTTAGAACGTTCCTCATAGTTTGTGCGAGGTAAAATTAATTTTGTTTTCGTTTTATCTATTTCATCAGAAAATAAATTCTTTTTATTATCAGCCATATACTCCAATAAACAGCTCAGCCCACTCAACAAAGCTACTTGTTCATTCATCCTATACGACTTATCTAAAGAATAAAAATTATCATTCCCATCTTCTATATTAGAACTCACGATCAGTCGCACTTTAACAATGGCGCAGGTAATACACGCCGATACTTTATGCCCATCTAATAAGACAAAATCATCACATTGGTCATTATCGGCATTATTTTTTATCAAATACCGCAAAGCCGTCTTCTGGTTTAGGTACTCTTCATATACGCCATCCAAATTTTTTTTATAATAGAACTCCTTATTTTCCTTAACTACTTGGGCTGCAATTTTGTCAATATTCCCCTCATAAAAATTTTCAAACAAATATCTAAGCATTTATCAGCCCCCCAGTTCATCAATTAAGCCAAGTATAGAATTAACTGCAAAAGATTGATTCTCATGAGCTTTTGAAAACTTAATATCTGAATTCTGGCTAGCCCCCTCACCTAACCTATTAGTAATGACTATTAAGCTGTCACTATACAAATCATTTAATAGGCTAACCTCTTCATGGAACCTGTTTTCAGCCCTTTTTGAGACAATATGCTGATACAGGACAGGAAAATAAATAATTGACAACATGGCAACAAACAATAATAAAGTTATTAAAAAAATCGACATACCCCTACACCTCCTGAGCCATTTTAAAGGAAATAATTCCCGAAGAAATTGCAAACAACGCGAATGCAACCCCCGAAATTATGTACATTTTACCTTCATTTATTGGATTGCCAATGTTATCAAAATACATATATACGCCAAGTATGACAAAAGCTACCGATACAATCACAAATATTTCACAAAATATTCTCGCCTTTCCAGTGATTTTCTTCTTAAAACCATATAAAAGCAATTCTAATAACGACATCACTAAAATAGTAATAGATACCCACAAAAAAGAACCGCTGCTGAAGAACTCCGAGGTGAATTGCTTAAAATTACTTACCATTGCTTCATTATCTGAATGCAAAACTATCCCTACTCCACAAAATATCACTGGCACAAGTGCAAAAATGATGCCAACTCCCCAACTAAGCCTATGATTCGCCTTTTTAAGGAAATTCTTCTCCTTAGCTTTTTCCGTCTGATAACACTGTCCCAGCCGATTGGCTTCCCCCAAAGAAGCTCCTTTTTTATCCCCTGTATTCTGATCCACTTTTACACCTCACCCTGCCATGCCTTATTGTGGATTCTTAATCAATATCAAAATCAACGTCTTTGTAATGATTATAGTCTAACTCATATAATAATTTTTTGAGGGCAACCCTCCTCTTTTTCCCTAAAGCATCTCGAAAAGAAGGAACAAACTTATTATATTCAATCACAAGCCCCCATGGTGTGGCATCCTCTTGGAATATTGGACGCAGTTCTTCTATAATTTTGCTTTTTTTTGACGGATACTGCTTAAATTGCTCAGTACGGGGCTTGACATAATCTATGATCTCTTTTATAGTAGAAAAAGTATCCATTTCCAATCACTCCTCTTTAAATCTTATGTTTCTATTCAGTATATCATAGCTAGAAATTATTGTCAATAAAAAGCATCCTTATAATGCCTGAAAAGGGAAGTTTCCCAAAAATACTAAAAAAATCTGTTTTCTCAATTATTCCATTTATATTGGGAAAACTCTGATTAAACCAGCGCCTCCTTAGGACTGCCCTCAGATAACCACAAATACCATTCCATATTGCCTATATTCAATAAAAGCTTTACACCCAAAATGCTTCTTGGTATAATGAAATTACCATAAACAGGCGATAGAAAGAGGAAGGCATTCCAGCAGGGGACGCGTAGCGTCGCGTGCCGTTACAAAATGAAAGCAGGTGATAATATGCCAAGTGCAGCAGATATTATCAGAGATTCTATTATAGAATTTTCAAGGCTGCAGGATTGGATGGTCTCTATTAGGGAAACTAATCCGGAAACATACAATTCCATGCACAAACGATATATTGAATTAAAAGTCACATTATCGTCATTAGGCGTTAATCTCACAGAAATTGATAGGATTAAAGACTGAAACAGCGCCGGAAACACCGTATCAATTGCGATTACATCAACCAAAAAGGCGGTGAAAGTATGGAGGTTATGGAAATGGACAAAGAAGAAATCATGAAAAATGCGATGGATGATTTTAGGGAGGTTCAGCGGTATATGATTTTAGCAAAAGAAGAAAATGCCCCAAAATTATATACTGAATTAAAAGAAAAATACATGTATGTAAAAGCATTGCTTAACAGCCTGGGCGTAAACATTACAGAATTAGACAAGATAAAGGAATAAAATGCTTTAATTGCGATTACATCAACCAAAAAGGCGGTGAAAGTATGGAGGTTATGGAAATGACGCTTGACGGGTTAAAACAAGTTACGATTGATTATTATGTAAATTTACAACGTATCAAGAAAGCCGATACAGGGAACAACCCGGAATTAGAATTTCAATTAAGAATTGCCAAAAATAAACTAGCTTCTCTTGGCATACCATCGGAAGAATATGAAATGTAGAAATATCGCAAAAAGGACGCTGCCGCGCAAGTTACCTCGCACGGCAGCGTCCCTTTTGCTATCCCGGCAGGGACGCCGTGTTTCAGGCGTCCTGCCGGGCTTTTTATTTAGGAATGAAACTTAAATATCATCCCCTCCTGTCACATCAGAAGTTGTGACAATATCCTCTGTTTCAAAGCAGATAATCTCCATATTGGGAGTTTCATACTTTTCCATCTATTGCACCTCCTTTCAAGTTGCTAGGCGCCTCTTACTGCTGAACAGAAAGCTGGTTATAGCTGTATGCCTCCATGTCAGAGTAAACAGTAACGTCCTTGCCGTCCTTATCCGTGCATGTCAGGTAAGCCTTGATAGAGATAACAGTATCTGCGGAAGCCTCCTTAACGTTAAATACCTGCGTATTGGTCTTGGTTCCATTCAACGCTTTGTTCGTCACATTTTCAGCGCCAATTACCAAATCATCTCCGGTAACTCCTTTGGTGCTGTATACGTAACCGCTCGCCTTGAATGTATACCCTTCCGGAATGCTGTTGGTCGCAACGTACTGTATCCTCCTCTGCGTGCCATCCATGAATGCGGATTTGCTTGTGATCGCTACCGTAGGCTGTGCCTCAACCTGATCCTCTTCCGGAACATAAATCCGGTAAACAATCTGTGTCTCATCCCTCTGGGTAATACGGATTCTATAGTCCTTGGTGTAACCCAGTACCTTCTGGTTCCGGTCTGCCCAGTGGGAGAACTTGTATGTCTTTCCATCTACAGTAATGGTATCAGCCGCAGTCACTACCAGGTTGTTGCCAGGAACTACTTCCTCCCTGACGTCATTCTCCTTAGCCACACGGATGATATAGCCGTCCGCATCAATAATGCCTGAGCGTGCGTCAACCTCACCAGTTCCTTTTTGCGCATCCGACAGCTCTGCATACTGGAAGGTAATCTGAGCCTTCGGGGTCTCTGCGTTCAAAGCCTCAGCCAAAGCGTCTACCAGCTTATCCTTGTCGGCTGTCGCATATACGTTCTCCCCGTACTTCCAGCCGCTTGCCTTGTAGCCAACCTTGGTCGGAGCTACCGGGATTGCAGCGCTGATGTTTGCTTTCTGTGTATCTGCGTCTGTGCTAACCTCTGCAAATGCGGATGATTCATAGATAACGCCGTCTGCGTCAAAGCCAAGCACATACATCTTCTGCTTGTTGCAAAGCGTACACTTGCCATTAGCGTCAATGTCATGCTCAAGTGCAGGAATCTCTACCTTTGCAATGCCTTCATATTTCTGGCCTTGGGTAGCAGTGCTGGTGCCGTACAGGTCCTTCTGGGTCTCAGTCTTGGCAGGAGCTGTCCACGTATAGTTATAAACGTCAAGCCCTAAGCCTTCATAGTCATTGCCCTCCGGACAGGATGCTGGCCTGCTGGACTCTGCGTCCTTCGTAGCGGTTGTCTCCACTTCCTTGGTGTTGCCCTCAGCGCCAATTGCGCAGTTCGAGCGCGTGCAGTGGAAGGTGAGCATTACCTTGCCATCCTTGTAGGTGACAATCGGGTTAGCTGTATACAGATGTCCAGCCTCTGCGCATGTCTCCTGCGGTTTTTCTGCGCCGCAGTACTCACACTTATTGTTTGCGCCATACTTATGGTCTACCGGCTTAAGCTTCTTTTCTACCGTGCCGGTAATTGTTGCGTCAAGGTTGTTATTTACCTTGTCTGCATCCTTCGGGGTGAAGGAATAGGTGTATGTCGCAGTACCGATTCCGCCTTCCAGCGTCTTTGAGTCTTCACACTGTGCAGGCACTGTATCTACTTTCTTAGCCTTGTAAGCTTCTGTTGAAGCGTCATAGTCGCTGTCAGCAACCATAACTGCCGTCAATGTCTTGGTATGTCCCTCTTTGGCTTCTGTACAGCCTTCCTTCGTACAAGTAAGTGTAACCTTAACCAGGACTGCTGTTCCTTCTGCGCTTGTGTCGCCTACAACAGCCGGGTCTACGATTTCAACCACCTTGCTCTCCAGGTCATACGCATGAGGAACTACCTTGCCTGTCTCGCCTTCTTTGATTCCTGTATACTCTGTGGCAGCGGTAGCATCTGTAAATGCCTTACTACACCTGTAGCACTCAAAATATGCAGGATGTCCGCTTGTCATACAGCTCTGGTCTGCAGAAGCTGCGATTTCGTGCAGGACATGGTTCTTGGTTCCGTCTGCTTTAGAAGCTACTACAACTTCTGCTGCATAATCAGCCCAAGCAATATCGTTGCTGTCTGTGCCCTTGATCGGCGCCCAAGCAATCTTGCCGTCTGTTGTGTCAGCAAGCTCTGCCTGCTGCTCTGCTGTCAGCCCAAAGACTGCTGTAAAGCCTGCTGCGCAGTCTGCAGGTGCTGTTTCAGCTACGGTGCCGTCTGCCTGCTTGTAGCCTTTAAGTGATGCGATAAGTTCCTTCGTATCTGCAATAACATTGCCAGACTCGTCCTTGTTCGGGCACTCTGTGTCTGTGCAAGTACGGCTCAAGGTAACTTTTGCTGTCTGTGTGCCATCTGCAGCTACTTCAAGCGCGCCTACAGTCGCTGTGGTAGCTCCATACGTGTGTGTGTGCGGTCCCTTTGCAGGAATCGTCTCAGTATGTGTCACCTGGTCTGCAAGGGCGTTCGCATCTGCCCCTTCCGTTACCAAGGCAACTGTCTTGTCAGTAGTTGTAAGGTCCTGGTCTGTCAGGGTCAGCTTCCATGCATAGGTCCCTGCGTCCGTCTCCGTCGGCTCTACACAATGAGCTGTGTCAAGGGCTGCTGTTACTGCCAGGCCTTTCGGGTCTGTAGCGGCGCTGTTCCTTACCGGCTTGTCGTTTGCTGTGCCTGCATTGCTGACGTTGCACTCGCATCCTTCGTTCAAGCAGTACTCTTTGGCAACAACTGTCCACTGTGTCTCCTTGGTGATAGGATCAGTCTCATTCTCCTTCTGAGGAGTCCACTCGAACCTGTAGACAGGCTTATGTCCTTTGATGTACTGGTCGATGGTAAGGGTTCCCTCACGCTTCTCAAACCTGCCGCTGCCAGGAGTGTCAGAAAGGTCGATAACCGCCTTGACAACCTGGGAAACCGGCGTGCCGCAGTTCGTGATGTTGTTGTTCTCGTAGCTAATCTCGATATACGGCTTATCTGCCTCCACATCGGAAGACCTAACGACTGGGGTATAGTAGTCACTCGGCTGATAGGTCACTTTGCCTTCTGCGTCTTTCTCAATTGCCTCTTCGCATACCGGGCAATATTTCTTGCCGGTTACTTTGTTAAACCCTGTAACAATATTTGAATCACCAAATGTCTTCTTGTCCCAGGTAATTTCGTATTTGGTCTTATGGCCATCTGCCACTTCTGCTTTCTTGTATGTCTTCGTGCCCTCATTATTCGGGAGCGTTACCGTATAGGTATAAACGCCGTCAATGGAGCACAGGGTTGCGTACGTCTGTGTCTGATCCAGTAATACTTTCAGCTCGCCTGTGCTACCGCCAAGCTCGCCTGTCAATGTCTCTGTCGCATCGCAAAGCGTACATTTCGTGTCCATGCTGTACTTGTATACCGGGACGTCGCGCTCTACCTTAATCGCGCTGCCCTTTGTTTCCGGCACTTCCACATGTACGGTCTTAGGCTCCGTAGTGTCGTTCCCATCGTTGTCCTTCTTCATCACTGCCGCCCAGCTTCCTGTTGAGCTGCCGCCCCATACATGGGCGCTTGAATCTTTAGCAGTCTTAGCATTGATGGTGCCCAACTCCACAGTCTGCCTGCCATCGCCGTAGTAGAAGTCGTATGCTACTTTCACGTTATATACGTCGTTTCCAGTATTCTGGCAGTTCGCAGGCGTGCTCTTCTCGGTATCCTTTACAACGCTTGTGGCTGCAAAGATGCCGTCCAGGCCTGATGTGAAATCATCACTGTTTGTTACATTGTTCTTTTCAATTGTTAATTTCTTCCCACATTTCTTGCAGGTAAGGACAACCTTAACGCCCTTAGCTATTTCAGCGTCTGTGTAAGTGCCAGTTGTTGCGTCTGCTGTTCCCAGCCATGTTACTTGTGGTGCATTTTCTGTGGCTTCCATGCTCCACTCAACGTCATGGGGCGCATGTGTAGTCCTCTGCAATGGTGTTGCAGCCGTATACTGAATGCCGCCTTCTGCTGTCTGCGGATAGCTGAGGCTGCCGTCTTCTGCTTCCTCTACCTTGTCCGGGTCAAATGTCACTTTCGCGTCATACTTTTCTACAATCTCATTACCGCATACTGGTGATTGAGGTGCGTCTTTCTGCGTAAGGTCATCTGCTTTCACCGTAACGTCAACTTCCTTCTTACAGGAGCTGCAGCGGAAGGTTGCTTTTGCTTCTTTGTTATCAGCGTCTACCCAGCTAAATGTCGGTGTCCCCCCAAAGCTGTGCTTAACCTTCGGGATTACCAACTGGCTCGGGTTAGTGATGTCCTCATCCGCTGCTGCGGAATCTTCGCCGAGGAACATCCTGTTACAATCCTTACAGGTGTAGAATCCCCACTGACCGGTAGTCGTACAGGTCGGAGCTACATATTTCTGGTAGTTGCCCAGGTTATGCGTTCCCCTGAACACTTTATCCTCCGGCTCAACGCCAGCAACATCATAAGTCGCTTTAACAGTCTCGCCTTCCTTTACGACATTGACAGCCTTGGCTGTAAGTGTCTTGGTGTTCTTACAGGTAAGCACGCTCGTCCTGTCGTCATCTGTCTTATAGTCCACAAAAGCGGACGGAGTTACATTCTTGCCGCAGACGGTACACTTGCTGGATGCAACTGTGACCTTGTCCTGTACGCCTGCCTTAAAGCTTGCGATGTCAAAGTCTTCTGCCCACGTAAATTTTACGCTTCCTTCTTCGTAGGTATGTGCCTTAGCCGCAATCTTCACTGCTACCTCGTTGGTTCCTGTGAGGCCTGCTGCTGGAGTCTCCTCGTCAGCCGCGCCTTCAGCCTCTTCCTTCGCATCTTTGGCTTCAAATTCCGCCGTTACGGTATAGGTCAAATCTGCGCCGGTGGTACAGTCAAAACTATCCAGGCTGCTGCCTTCCTTATAAGTTACTTTCACGGAAGTTGCGTCTTCTTCGTATCCACAGCCCTCTGTCTGGCATACGAGCTTGGCTGTTACGCCATTTGCCAGCCCAGTTTTAAAAGCGCTTGGGTCTGCTTCCATTGCCGCCTTAAAAGCAGCGGTGTCAAAAGTTGCCGTAACGTTGCCTTCTTCATCCTTAAATGTATGGCCTGTCTTTTTAACTACAAATGCTGCATTCTCTTCCTCAGTGTTATCCTTAGTAGCCTTCATCATAGATTCTGCGTCATTGTAGTAATTATTACAGTCAAGGCACTCAACGCATGCCTTCAAGCCATCTGTGGTACAAGTTGCAGCTACCTTCTCGTGTTCCTTATAGTTCGTGCCATGCACTTTCTTGGGGATCACGGTCTCCGTAGTCATCACGCCGTCCTCTTCAGACTTCGTGTTATACTTGGTGCCGCATTTCGTACACTCATAATGTCCGATTACGCCTTCTTCCCAGCAGGTTGGAGCTTGCTCCTTCACCCAAGCGATGGTGCATTTCTCAGGTGTCAGCGTAAACTTACCATCTGAATCTCCAGTTTCCGGCAGCTTGCTGCATCCGGCAATAAAGTTGCCTGTTGACAAGTCTTCCGGCTTCTTGTTGAAGGTTCCGCCTTTGAACATAATCGTGTTGGCCTCACCGTTCGTTCCTCCATTATTATAAATGAAAGAGCCGTTTTGTGATGCATTGAAGTTACCGCCATTAACAAGCACTTTCAGGCCTGTGTTGGCAGTGCTGCCCGGTTTGGTCTTATACGGAACGGAGATAATCTGTGTATTGTTTCCGGATGCCGCATTGAACGTACCGCCGTTGATGGTCACTTCTGCTGTTGCCGGAAGGTAGATGACAGCGTTCCACTTCTGGTTAGAGCTTTCGCAGGTGCTTGAATATGTACCGCCATTGATGGTGACTTTACCCGGCGCTGTGGTAGCATTCATGCCCACTGCTGCCATGGTGCTGGCAATCGTCGGTCCTGCTGTGGTGCCGTCTTCTGCCTTGGTACCAAGAATCAGTTCCCCACCTTCCAGTACATAACATCCATACATACCGCAGTCTGTGCCCTTCTTCGTGTCTGTTGCCTTTACTGAACCAGATTCAAAGTTAAGCTTTCCGCGTACGACGATCAGGGATCCGCCGTCATAGCCGTTACCAATATCTGCTATCTCCTGTGCAGTTGCCGTACACTCGAACGCGGCATTACCCTTTACGGTTGCTGTCCCGCTTACGGAAAGTGCATCTGCACCTTTTGTCTCGTACGATCCGCCATCGATTTCCAGATTGCCAAGAACCCTAAAGATGATGTTCCTTTCCGTGGCAAAATTCTTAATCAGCTCACTGTTGGTGATGGTCGCGCCTGTTACTTTGTAAGAAGCGCCTTCCGGAACTGTAATCATATGTCCCTTGGTCTCAATCTTTACTGCGCCGAGATCCTGGGCAAGCTCGATGTCCTCTGTCAGGGTGATTGTCTTAGCGTTTTCTCCCTCGCCTGCGAATGCAATCGCATCTGCCAAGGTGGAGAATGAGCGCTCAACTACCTCATTGCCATCGGCATCCGTACTAACAATTTCAGCAACTTTCTTGGCCCCAATCACGAAGCCGTCCTCACCCTTTAAGGTGCCGTTGCCTTCCGGACCAAACTTCACGCCATCCAGCGCGTCTGAGAATTTACCGCCAGTGATAGTAATTTTAGCGTTTTTGTTGTCAGTCGTTGTGGTAGGAACTGCTGCCCCGTCGAATATTTTCCCTGTGGAAGCAAATTCACCGTCCTTGATGCTCACGTTGATGTTGACAGCGGGCTTATTCGTGTCGGTGCCGCCAACGTTCGTCCAAGGCATGGAGAAAATATGTCCCTCTTTGCCTGTCTGCGTGAACTTACCGCCCTGAATGTCCGCTTTCGCGGTCCCAGAAAAGTAGAACACGCTTGCATACTTCTTGTCACTTTCTGCTGTCGGGTTAAACTTGCTTGTAAATGTCCCGCTGTAGACTGTGACGTCAATGGGCGCATACCCGTTATTCATGCCTATAACAGGGAGCATACTGCTAACCGTCAGGCTGTCGTTGCTTGCACCTTTCTCACCAAAGAAAGCTGCTGCGCCTTCAAACATGGCAACTGCATATAAACCGTCTGAGGTGCCGTTGCCAACTTCTGCATTGATAGTACCGCTCTTAGCCCTCAGAACCGCATTCACGCCCTGTAAGTAAATTAACTCCAGGCTGCCAAAACCGTCCTGATACTCAGCGTCACTCCTTAAGGTTGCACTATTAATCTCAACCTCGCCAGTCGCATATATGATGTCTGTGCCTTTGGTCGTGTAAGTGCCGCCTGTCAGGTTCAGCTTGTTTCCATCCTTTACAACTATCATGTACTGACGTGCCTTTGCCTGGCTGTTCTTAACCGTAGTAGCGGCATCGCCTGTAAATGTAACGTCTCCATTGATAAGGAGGAAACGTCCGTCTGTCTCAATCGTCAAGCCGCTCAGGTCATAAGTGCCTGCCTCAACTGGGACGCTTGATGTTTTGGTTGTGTCAGTTGCCAACTGAATCGTCTTAACTGACCCAGCCCGCGCCTCGTCAACCGCCTGCTTAAAGCTCTTGTCAGCGGTGACTTTGATTACATCTGCCGGGGCCTCGTCTGCTGCCGGCATCGCGTCAGCCGACTGCGCCTGCGGCGCCCCTGCATTGTCCTCTGCCAGAGGAGCTTCCTCTCCCTTGGCTTCTTCGGAAATGTCTTTTCCTTTTACCTCTTCTGAACTGTCGCCCTGTTCGTCGAGGCTGCCGTCCGGGTTCTCTTCATCGAGTT
>CATLBW010000080.1 GCA_949879775.1 uncultured Lachnospiraceae bacterium | reverse complement strand
CAAAGCGTCGCGTGCCGTTACCTTGTAAGAGAAGCAAGGCAAATGCGAAGCATTATAGAAACGCCTTGCGCCGAGTTGGCAGGTGACGCAAAGCGTCGCGTGCCGTTACCTTGTAAGAGAAGCAAGGCAAATGCGAAGCATATTTTTATAGTAAAGGAGGACATATCATGAAATTTGCAATTTTGGCGCCGGGCGGCATCGCCCACAGCATGGCGAAAGCGGTATCGGAGATTGACAAGATTGAACGGTATGCCGTGGCATCAAGGGATTTAAGGCGTGCAGAAAAATTTGCGGAAAAGTGGGGGTTTGAGAAAGCTTATGGCTCTTATGAGGAGATGGTTAAGGATCCGCAGGTGGAGTTCGTCTATGTTGCTTCCCCGCATTCCCATCATTATGAGCATGCCAGGCTATGCTTAGAGCATGGCAAGCATGTGCTGGTGGAAAAAGCCTTTACAGTGAATGCCAAGCAGGCAAGGGAGCTGATACGTTTGTCAGAGGAAAAAGGGCTTTTGCTTGCTGAGGCAATTTGGACGCGTTATATGCCAAGCCGGAGGATGATCGACGATATTTTGGCGTGCAAGGCGATTGGTAATGTCACTTCCCTGACGGCAAACCTTGGTTATGTCCTGTCCAATGTGGAGCGTATGCAGGACCCGGAATTGGCGGGAGGGGCATTGCTTGACCTGGGCGTTTACCCGATTAATTTTGCCCTGATGGCGTTCCACGGCGAAGTAAAGGACATACACGCTACAGCCGTCATGTCCCCCAAGGGCATAGATTGGGTGAACAGCATTACGCTGACGTTTGAAGAAGAAAGGATGGCTGTGCTGCACAGCGACATGCTGGCCCAGACGGACCGCCAGGGCGTCATTAGCGGAGACAAAGGTTACCTGGAAGTGCAGAATATCAATAACTGTGAAGAAATCCGTGTGTTTGGGCTGGACCGGAAGATGACAGCGCGCTATCAGGTCCCGGAGCAGATAAACGGCTATGAATATGAAGTGATTTCCTGCATCCGCGCCATAGAGGCGGGGAAGACAGAGTGTGAGGAAATGCCTCACAGTGAAATTTTGCGGGTGATGGAGCTGTTAGACAAAATACGCGGGCAGTGGGGCATGGTGTATCCTTGTGAGTGATTTTCAAAAGCCTACGCATAGACAAAAGGGGAGTTCCAATATATTTTTTGGGATTCCCCTTTGTCGTGTTATCTAAAGCGTACGCAATGCGTTAGGAAAGAAATATGTTAATAGAAGAGAATAAGATCACGAAATTGCTGCGTGAAAGCCAAAGGAGTGAAGAAGTGATAAATTGTTTTGCTAAATTTTGGGGCTTAATATATAATGTGTATTGGAATAGGCAATTGCGAAACTCAATAATTTTATAAATTTCATATACAAATCAAAAAATTTAAGAGCAAAAATTTGCTTAGAATTGTATAAATTGTATATGAAATTTTTTGGGAGGAAAAGTATGGAGTATGTAACGGCAGTTTCCGATATGGGAAATGCGATTTATAAAGTTTTGCACACAGCTATTGAGACAATATACCCGAAGTATTATCCGCTGGAAGTGGTGGATTTCTTTTGTAAGCTTCATAGTAAAGAACATATTCTGGATGGCATAGCATCTGGGAATATGGGCGTATTGAAATGTGGGAAGATGATTGTTGGGACAGGCTGTTTTGACAATAACCATATTACAAGCGTATATGTGCTGCCTTCTTATCAAAAGAGAGGCTGCGGCTCGCATATTATGGATTGCCTGGAACGCAAAATTGCCCAAAATTATGACACAGCTATCTTAGACGCTTCGCTTCCGGCAGCGTGCATGTATGAGCATCGAGGCTATAAGACGGTCGGGCATGGGATTTATGGATTGGAAAATGATGTAAAGCTGGTTTATGAAATTATGGAGAAAAAATTATAACCTGAACGCGTCCATCTATTATAGCTCCACGATAAGGGACCTCTGGCAGTTTTTGGGGAATAGGACATACATAGTGTAAAATATAATGTATTGCTGGAGGGATAGGTATGTATTTGTCGAAGGATGAATTACATAAGATGGAACAGGCAGATATAAGGGATGCCGTCCTGGACAATTTGGCGGATATAAGTAAAATAGAAATTGATACGAAAAAATCTGTTTCCGCCAGGGTAGAGGATTATATGCAGAAGGTTGGCAACCCTTATCTTGTGCGGGTGGGGGAGTACATAGTGAAAATCGGCTATTCCGATTGTGAGGAAACATTGAATGACAGGATGAAGCAGTATATCAGCAAAGTCGCTGAAATAAAGTATTAGCGAAAATTTATACAGGAGGCGGAAGTTTTATGGTAAGTTATTTTGTGGCCGCCTATCTTCGCCTGTCCAGGGATGATGAGGATATTGACGGAAGCGCAAAATCAGAGAGCGATAGCATAAGCTCGCAAAGGGAGTTGGTCCGTTCTTATGTCAGGGGACATGAGGATATGGAATTGTTCGACGTCTATGTGGACGACGGTTATTCCGGAGCTAATTTTGACAGGCCGGAATTTAAACGGATGATGGCTGATATTGAAGCGGGAAATGTGAACTGTGTGATAGTGAAAGACTTGTCCAGGTTAGGACGGGATTATATTGAAGCCGGGCGGTTGATCCAAAAGACCTTCCCGGCTTTCCATGTGCGCTTTATTGCCATAACAGACCATTTTGACAGCCAGACTGCAGATACGAATACAAAATCCCTTGTCCTTCCCGTAAAAAACTTTATCAATGATTCTTATTGCAGGGATATTTCCGTGAAAGTGAAAAGCCATCAGAGGGCGAAGCGGGAGCAGGGGAAATTCATAGGGGCTTTTGCCGTATATGGTTACCAAAAATCAGCAGAAGATAAAAACAAACTCTGCCCGGATGATTATGCCGCGGAAATTGTCAAAAAGATATTTGCTTGGAAACGGGAGGGCATGAGTACGCAGGCAATCGCACAGAGATTAAATGGGTTAGGGATACTTTCGCCATTGGAATACAAAAAATCCCTTGGTGAAAATTTTTCTACCGGGTTCCGCACCAATTTGACGGCAAAATGGTCGGCGGTGGCTGTAAAAAGAATATTGACGAATGAAATATATACGGGAGTTATGGTACAAGGAAAGTATGAGAAGGTCAATTATAAGGTAAAGAAAATGGCGGCAAAGCCGCAGGAAGAATGGGTCCGGGTGGAAGGGACCCATGAGGCGGTTATTTCCAGTGAGGATTTTGAAACCGTACAGAACCTTTTGAAGGTTGACACCAAGGCGAAGGCAGGCTCAGCGTGTCCCCATCTTTTCTCAGGGCTTTTGTTCTGCGGGGACTGCAAAGAACCAATGGGGCGGAGGGTAAACCGTTATAAAGGCATTTCAAGGGTTTATTTTATCTGTTCGACCAAGAACAAAGGTAAAGGGTGCACCCGGCACAGTATCCTGGAGGATGAATTGAAAGCGATTGTGCTAAAGATATTGCAGGTATATGTTTCCATATTTTTAGATGTGAGCAGCCAGTTGGCGGATATCCAGGAGATGGAGGTAGGTTTTGAGGGGCTATCCAGGTTTGGCAAAGAGATTGAGAGGCTTCATAAGGAACAGGATAAATACTTAAAGCTTCGTGCCGCGCTGTATGAAGATTTAAAGTCAGGGCTGATTACAGAAACAGATTTTAACAATTTCCGTGCCATTTACCAGAAACAGTATGAGGAAACAAAAAACGCTGTGGCAAAGCAGGAAGAAATGGTTAAGCGGTTATTCTACAATGGCGTTGCCTCTGGCGTTAAATTAGAACGGTTCAAGGAAGTTTTGGAGCTGACAACGCTCGACCGGGATACGCTTTTGTGTTTTGTGAGCAGGATAGAGGTATTTGAGGGCAAAAAGGTTTATGTGGAATTCCGGGGAAAGGAGGAATTTCATATTAGGGCCACAAGGCCCCATAATGATGGGAAGGAAGAGGCGGTATAATTGGCGAGGATACCCAAAAAGGCAAAGGAAATGCAGCAGCCTGCAGATATGGCAGGTTTTATCTGGAATGCCGGCGTTTATGCCAGGTTGTCCGTGGATAGCCGTGGCCGGAAAAATGAATCCATAGACACGCAGATTGAGATTGCAAAAGAGTATATCCGTAAATCAGAAAATATTGTGTTGGCAGAGTGCTATACGGATTTAGGGAAAACCGGGACAAATTTTGAACGTGCGGGATTTGAAAAGATGATGGCAGACGTCCGCCGCCATAAGATTAATTGCGTTATTGTAAAGGATTTCTCAAGGTTTGGGCGCAATTATATAGAAACCGGAAATTACATGGAGAAGATTTTCCCGTTTTTTAACGTCAGGTTTATTTCCGTGTCCGACGGGTATGACAGCCACCGGACGCAGGGGGAAAACGACGTCCTTTCCATCAATCTGAAAAATATTGTGAATGAGCTGTATGCGAAGGATTGTGCGGAAAAAGTAAGGGCGATAAAAAAAGCAAAGATGGAACAGGGATGCTATGTGGGCGGGATACCTTCCTATGGTTATTCTGCTAAGTGGCTCAATGGGAAGAAGGTTCTTTTCCCGGAAGAAAATGCAAGCGATGTCGTAAGGGATATATATCATCTGTTTGATGAGGGGAAAGGGGTCAGGGAAATTATTTCCTGGCTGTATGGGCAGCAGATCCATAGGCCGAGTGATTACAGGAAAGTTGGGCATGTGCATAGTGAAAAAGGAGAACTGCTGAAACAATGGCCTGACCAGACGGTAAGGGCAATCCTTACAAACCCTGTGTATATCGGCACATTAGTGCAGATTGGGGCAGGTGGGGAGGTTTGCCGTAAAGGGGGAAGGCATATTATGGAGCCGGATGAGGTGGTTACTGCCGCGCATACGCATGAGCCGATTATCAGTGAGGAATTGTTTTACCGTGTTTCCTCCAAAATAGAAGAGAAAAGGAAGATAGAGCTTCAAAAGAAGAAGCTGCCGGCAGATATCTTGCCGGAAGATATTTATAAGGGGTTGCTTTATTGCGGCGAGTGCGGCGGCAAACTGAAAAGGATATGCAGCTCAAACCGAAAATCCTATCAGATATCCGTAAGGACATATTCTTACGGATGCCCGAACATACAAAGGATGGATGCCTTGAAATGTGGCGGCCATTTTATATCATTCCATGCAATAAACAGGATTGTGCTGCAAGCGTTGAGAAATGAATTTAACCTTTCAGGAGCACGTATGAAAACACTGGTAGATTTTAACCGCAAACAGGCAGGAGAAAAAGAAAAAAATGCAGAGAAAAAGAAGATGGAAATTCAGGCGCGCATCCAGGATGTAGATGTTGAAATGAGTTCCATCTATATACAATACAGGACAGGCAGGATAGACAAGGAAGCATTCCTCAACTTGAAAGCAGGAAAAGAGACAGAAAAGAATAATTTGATAAAAGGGCTGTCGAAACTGGAAATAGATATGGGGCAGAGGCGTAAAGAAGCGGAAGGGATGGAGCGTTTTATCCGCTGCCTGTGGAAAGGGAAGGACAGTGCAGGGCTGGACGGACAGGCGATGCGCTGCCTGGTGGAAAGGATTACCGTCTATAAAGACAGGCGTGTGGAAATATCATTTAATTTCAGCAAAGGGTGGACAGAACGGTGCAGGAGGGAGGCGTGCCATAGATGAAGCGAAAAACTGTAATCGCTATTTATATGCGCTTATCCCAGGATGACGGTGATTTTGATGGAGAGAGCAATAGTATTGTAAATCAAAGGCATTTATTACATTCTTATGTTGAAAAGCATTTTGAAAATTACGAGCTTCTGGAATTTCAGGATGACGGCTATACAGGGACCAATTTCCGGCGGCCAGGCGTCTCAGAGCTATTAGCGAACGTAAGGGATGGGCGGGTAGACTGCGTTATCGTAAAAGATTTGTCCAGGTTTTCCAGGGATTATATTGAGATTGGCGCATATCTGGAGCAGATTTTCCCGTTTGCCAAAGTCAGGTTCATTGCAGTAAACGATGGGTATGACAGCGACCGGTTCAAGGGAGATGTGGCGGGGATAGACACATCTTTCAAGAACCTTATCAATGACCTTTATTGCAAGGACATATCCGTGAAAGTGAAATCTGCGCTGAAGGCGAAAAAGGAAAACGGGATTTATGCCAACGGGAGCTGTACGTTTGGCTACCGCAAAGACCAGGAGGACAGGCATAAGCTACTAATTGATGAAGAGGAAGCCAATATCGTAAGAAGAATATTCCAAATGGCCATGGACGGCGTATCTTCGCATAAAATCGCCCAGACATTCAATGCGGAAGGGGTAAAAACACCGATAGAGTATAAAATGGAACGGGGGATTGCGGCTATGGCTCCCAAGGGCAAGCGTTTTGAGTGGAGCGCCCCTACCATTTGCCAGATGCTTCGTAACGCCGCTTATGCCGGGGATATGGTCTATGATAAGTATGAAACGCCGCAGGTTGGTGGGAAACCAAGGTTGAAGCCACGGAGCGAGTGGAAAGTCTTTCGGAACCATCATGAAGCAATTATTGACCGTGGTACATTTGAGCATATCCAGAAAAGCAGGGGAGTAAAAAAGGCCGTGAAGCATAAACGGCATCCCTTGATTGGCAAGATGGAATGTGGGAATTGCCATAAGTCATTGAAAATTGAGCGCACGAAAAACCCATATTTCTTTTGCGGGAACAAATATGTGACACGGTACAAGGGGTGTGTGGAGCGGGTCAATGTGCAGTTTTTGGAGGAGTATTTGTTATTTGGTTTACAGGAAGAAGCAGGGCGTCAGGCAGACATGCATTCCGTTTGTATGGAGGCGAAAAACAGGGCGGCGCAGGAACTGGAATCATTAGATATGAGGAAAAAACAGGCAGACAAAAAACGGAAAAGCATACAGGCAGCACAGGCAGGAATATATGAAGAATATGTGCTAAAACATAGGAGCAGGGCTGGCTACATAGCGGAAAAGAGAGAGCTGCAGAAGCAGGAAAGGCATTACATGGATTTGTCGGACGAATTAGCGGAGCGGATGGGAACACTGAAAGAGAGGCTCTCAGGAGCAGAGGCGGATGTGTATGGATATCTGCCGGGCTATGGTGACATGGGGCTTACCCAGGAAGTCGTGGACAAATACGTGAAAAAGGTTGTGGTTTATGATGAACATAATATAGAAGTGGAGTGGGATTTTCCGGGGGGATTGCCAGAGGGAGTTCAAGTGTAGCAGCCTGCATTTTTGTAACAGCAGATAAAAGCGGGATTTGACAATACTGTGACACCTGCATTAGGAAAACAGGGGTTTTTTTATCTTATAGGATTAGGGTGTCAAAAGGTCTGAATTTCCCTTGCAGGCCAATTTCCTCAATCTTGCACCACAATATCTATCAACGATGCGCCGCATCGCCTCAAGATATTGTAGCACAATCTTGAAAAAATTTGCTCTGCAATGAAAATGGACCTTTTGACACCCTAACCCTTATAGAAAAGACCTTGCCACGCTAAAGCGTGAAAACTTCCGTGCAGACATTTAACACAAGAGGGGATTGTGCAGGGGAATGATCCTTATCTGTATGGGGAGAAGGTGAAAGCATATTTGCTTAGAGGCGCGAGGCATCTGCCGATACTGCCAGAGTACCCAAATCCGCAGATTGGGGCTGATGGCATAATAGTGCCAAGTTAATAAGGAGCCAGTAAAATCAAGGGTTTCCGCTGATTTAGCGCTAAGAAAAAAACGCTGTGAGAACAGTGAAAATGATTAGGATGGGCCCATTTTTAATCTTGAAACAGGAAAATAAGCAATTTGGCACTAAATTACCATCAAACATTTTGACGGTGTAAGAAGTGTACCTTGAAAGAGGTGATAATTGAATATTTAACATTTAAGTAGGACTAAATCAGCTTTTTATGTGGGGCGGTTGTATTTTTTGGGAAAAATCGTGAATGTCAAATATATCATAAAAATATAACCATAAATCGAAAGAATCACTCCTAAAAAGAGATGGATAAATCTGCTATATTTAATAATATATAATCCTTAATACATGTTTTTTGTCTGTGTTTTCACTTTCTATAACAACTGGAAAGCCGGGGGTTTTTCATGGGGTTCCATTTCTCCGTGCTGACCGCTAGTATTTTACGAATCAGTGTTATACAACGGGAAACTTCACGGGCGCAGGACAGGTTTAAGGTATGCAGCTTTATTAATTTGGTGCAGTATGTGAAACCGCTGGTTGGGACGAACCATTTTAAAATCAGGGATATTCCGCATACGCACCAGGCTCAAATCCAAAAGGGGGATTTATAAGGATGAAGTACAAAAAAATGAAAAAAGCCTTTGCCGCAACATTAGCTTTCGCTATGGTCGTCGGTACGGCAACACCCATCAGTGTACAGGCTGCGGCTTATGACGATCATACCATGTATATGGTAGCGAACGCTCATATTGATACGGCTTGGCAATGGCCGTATGAGGATACGGCACGAGACATTCTCAAAGATACGGTGGGGAGAGAAATCAAAGCGCTGAAGGAAGATCCGAACCGTAAATTTACCATGTCTGCGTCGAAGCACTATGAATGGGTAAAAGAATACTATCCGGACATGTATGAAGACATTAAGAAGTTTATGGCAAACGGGCAATGGGATAACCCAGGCGGGCAGGTAGTGGAGCCGGATTTAAATATTCCAAGCGGCGAGTCTCTGGTGCGTCAGAGCTTGGAAGGCCAGCATTTCTTTGAAAAGGAATTCGGAAAAACAAGCACTGTTGGCTATGTGCCGGATACGTTTGGCTTTAGCGGCCAGCTTCCCCAGATTTTAGAGAAGAGCGGCATGACTAATTTTGTCACTACAAAACTGAATTGGCAAAATGACGGCTACAGCGGACAGTCAGAAAGGAAATCGGACGTTTTCTTATGGAATGGTATTGATGGAAAATCACAGATACTTTCTTATGTCCCTTGCAGGGATTATCAATCAGATTATAGCGATGCAACGATCCGGGAGGCATTTGCGCGAAACAAACAGCAGGGGGCAGAGACAAATGTAAAAATTGCGGTCGGAATGTTTGGCGGCGGCGATCACGGCGGCGGCGTTGACGGTAACGGATTTAATAAGTATGTCAATAAGACTGTTGACGGCGCAGATGTAAAACTTGCGACGATTTCAGAATTCTTTAATGATTTGAAAAAACAGGATCTTACCAATGTGCGCAAAGTGGATGGGGAAATGTATTTTGAAAACCATCGCGGTACGTACACATCCTGGGGACAGGTAAAGAAATATAACCGTAAAAATGAAATCCTTGCGGAAAAAGCAGAAAAAGCGGCTGCGGTCGGCAACTGGCTGAATGCCATGCCGAATGCGGAAGCGGCAAATCTTAGTAAAGCATGGGATCGGATTTTGATTAACCAGTTCCATGACGTTTTGCCAGGGTCAGCCCTTCCATATGCTTATATGGATACCTATAACGATCAGGAGCTGGCAGAGCGGCTGATGGAAAACGCCCTCGACAGCGGCATGGATTCCATGGCATATGTGGCCAATACACAAGTGGAAGGCACGCCGGTATTGGTATTCAATGCACTGTCATGGAATAGGGATGGAATGGTGGAAACGGATGTGAAGTTTGATGAAGGCATTCCTGACAAACTGGCTGTATATGACGGCGCAGAAAAACTGCTGACGACCGTTTTAAAACGCGATGAGGAAAACAAAACAGCGAAAATCCGTTTTTGCGCAAAAAATATTCCGGCCGTTGGGTACAAGGTATTCTCTGTAGGCGCTGATAAAGGAGGAAACGTTGCTTCTTCCTTATCCATGTCCAATACAGGAAATGACATTGTCATGGAGAATGAAAACCTGAAAGTAGAAATAGACAAGGGAACCGGCAATATCCGTCAGATCTATAACAAAAAGGACGGCAACAGGAAAGTATTTGTTGACGGGACCGGCAGTGAGCTGCATGTTTTAAAAGATACGGGCGGAAGGAACTATCCGGCATGGGATTTAATAAAAAGCGAAATGAATGCCGCCCCCATTGGGATTATAAATGAAGCCCAGTCTGTGAAGGTAGTGGAAGAAAATGCACAGCGTGTTGTTGTACGCGTAACTAAAAAATGGAAGGATTCTGTTTTCGTACAGGATGTTATCTTAGATGCCAACAGCGACAAAGTTGACGTCAATATGCAAGTGGACTGGAAAGAGAACCAGCAGATGCTGAAGGTCGCATTCCCAATCGCAGCAGACGCCGATATGGCAAATTATGAGATGGCGTATGGAAGCCTTCAGCGGCCGACAACGAGGGATACGGAACTGGATGCAAGAAAATTTGAAGTGCCCGGGCATAAATGGGCAGACATCACGGACAATGATGGAAGCCATGGCGTAAGTATCTTAAACGATTGCAAATATGGCTGGGATGCGTTGAAACAAGATGACGGAGGTACAAGGCTGAGGCTGTCTGTGCTTCGATCCCCCATGGGTGCGCCGCAAGGATGCGCTGGATGGGAACCGGCAGCATATTACATAGAAAGGACACATCATGAATTATCGTATTCTATTTATCCGCATACGAGTGACTGGAAAGCTGCGGATACCGTTCATAAAGGATATGAATTCAACTATGGGGCCGATGCGAAACAAGCGCTGAAACATGAAGGAAAACTTGGCGGAGCACACTCTTTCGCATCAGCGCAAAGTGATGGCAACAATGTCCAACTGACCGTTATAAAAACCCCGACAGATGATGCAGGGGCGAAAAATAAACTTGTTCTGCGTACTTACGAATCGGAAGGAAAAAATGGAAGCAAGGTAACGCTGACACTTCCTGGCAAAGTTACTTCCGCAAAAGAAGTCAACCTGTTAGAGCATAACGACGGCAAATTAAACAAAAATATCGCAATTAATGGCAACACGATTTCTTATGACGTAGATAAATATGAAATTACTACGGTAGAAGTCGCTCTTGACGGAAGTGGCCTGGAACAGGCAGAATTGTCATCGAAACCGGCAGATCTTTCTAAATTCTATAATGTAGACGGAACAAGCCCGGATGCAGACAGAGCAGAAGGAGATCTTGACGGAAAAGGAAATACCATTCCAGAAGCATTATGGGAACCCACCATTACTTATAATGGCGCTGAATTCCAGATGGGCCCGGGAACAGGCAGTGAAAAGAACTTCGTGAAGGCAGAGGGGCAGAGAATCCGTTTGCCAAAAGGGAAATATGACGCCATCTATGTGCTTGGCACAGCGGCCGGCGAAGGAAAGACAAGCGGAGAATTTACCGTATACCAGGATGGTGAAACGGTAAGCAAAGAACTTTCTTTTGCAGATTGGCAGGCAAACCTGTCAGGATGGGATCGTTTCTCTAATGTTTTTGCAGAGCCTGAAGTAAGAGACCAGATTGCCCATGTATATACACATTTCCACAATGGAACCGTAGACAGGATGACTGTGGATAACTATCAGTATGTATACAGGATTCCTGTAAACAGTGAAAAAGGGTTAGAATCCATCCTTCTTCCGGAAGCAGGCGGAATCAAGATTGCGGCTATCACGGCAGTACGCAGCGATTTGTTAGCGAACTCTTTCCATAATGATAGAGAAACCGCTTTGCTAGAGCCGGTTACAAACCTGAAAGCCACAGAAGTAGAAAATACCCTGAACATGATACATCTGACATGGAACGCACCGGCCGGAGTGGAACGGGTACGGATCTATCGCGGTGAAACGGCTGATTTTGAAGCCAATGCACAATCTTGCGTCGGTACTTCTATCGCTGACCAGAACAGCTATTTTGATAAAATCAGCGGACGCGGCCGTTATTTCTACAAGGCGATCGGAGTGGATGCCGAGGGAAATGAAGCGCCGGTCTCAGAAGTAAGTAACGGCATTACTACAGGATCTGTAAATATTGCATTACAGGTTCCGAAGGAAAATGTGACAGCAATCCATGCCATGAATGACAGCGAAGCCGCATACAGGGCAACCGACGGCGATGAAGGAACCAAATGGTGTGGGAAAGACCTCACTGGGACGAAACAGCCTGTATGGCTGCAGGTGGACCTTGGCGAAACAGCATCTTATGATGTGAAAGGTTTTTCTGTTTATTCAGCAGGCAGTGAGCCAGCTAGTTATACTGCAAAAGATTTTATTATCCAGGGAAGCCAGGATGGCACAGAGTGGACGGATGTAGTAAGCGTACAGGGCAATGAGCTAAAAGAACGTGATCTGCTTTTGGAAGACAGTGTAAGCTATCGCTACTATCGTCTGTGGTTAACGCAGGCGGTTCAGGACAATGCTACAAGTGCAGATTTAAGTAATAATACCGCCCGTATTTATGAATTTAAAATTTGGGGACAGGAAGGCACTGTTAGTATGCCGGAAGTAAAAAATTTGGCGCTTACCATTGCACCTTCTAAGGAAAACCCGAATGAAAGCATTTATGAAGCATCTTACAAGTATGTTCCGATGTCAGATGAAGACAGTGACACCGATACAAAGATAGAATGGTTCAAGAATGTTGGCGGTGAAAGGATAGCCCTTGATCAGAAGGACAAAATCATTACACTTGCGAATGAGGAAGCATTTGCCTGGGAATCTTTGACGGTACGGATAACGCCGGTAGCAGGTAATGGGGCAGAAGGAGAAGCCCTAGAGAGCACGTTGCTGTTAAGCGGCGGCGCATCTGTTGATGCACTAAACAATATTGAAAACAGTATACTGGCAAACAAGCCGGTAACCACAAACTTACAGGCAAACAGTAGTGAAAGCGGCGCACAGATGGTGGATGGGAGCTTTACTTCAAAATGGTGTGCGCAGCCCATTAATGAACAGAATCCTGGAGAAGCCGTGGTTGATATGCAGGCAATCTATGAAGTGAGCAAACTTCAGCTATTCCACTGTACGTATGCATACGATAATAATATCCCAGGGTATAACGCATACGATAGTATGAAAGATTTGAATACACGCTCTTATCAGGTATATATCAGTAATGACGGGCAAGAGTGGACAGAAATTGCCAGATATGATAGCGATACTGGGGCCAATAAATCGGAACATGATTGCGCGCCAGGAACCGCCGTGGGAAGATATCTGAAACTTGTCGTGACCAAAGCGGTACATACGGATGAACAGGGAAATTCTGTAGATCCTAATTTTGCACTCCGTATTCCTGAAATCAAAGCAGGTGGAAAATTAATTTCCCTGATTTCGGAAGAGGTAAAGGAAGAGCCGAAACCTATGGTTTACAGCGTAAACATAACTCCGTTAAACGCTGAAATGACCAGGGGCGGTTCCTTGCAGTTCCGTGCGTTGGTAGAAGGGACTTGTAATCCATCCCAAGACGTATTATGGAGTGTAGAAGGCGGGTCAAGCAAAGGTACGACCCTAGATGAAAATGGCTTGTTAACGGTAGCGGATGATGAGTTGGCAAATGAATTGACGGTATGTGCGGTATCTGTACAGGATCAGGAAATATCGGATAAGGTTACTGTAAAATTAACGTCGGAACCCGTAGCAGCAGACTATTCAAAAGTAGATGACGCAATTGAAAAAGCAAACGCAATCGACAGGACAAAATATACAGAACAAAGCTTAGCGAAATTAGACGAAGCTGTAAATGCGGTAGTAAGAGGATTGGATAGTAGCAAACAAGATGAAATCAATGCAATGGCAAAAGCCATTGAAGACGCACTTGTGGCATTGGAAGAAAAACAGCCGGATCAAGATAAGGGTATGTCTAAGATCTATTTTGTGAATCAGAACAATAATGCCATGGATAAGATGTGCCTGAAGGCCGGAAGCACGGGAAAGCTGTCCCTGCAGTCAGAACCGAAGGATGCGTGGGTCAAGTATAAGGATGAGATTACTTGGAAGAGTTCTAATCCGTCAATCGCAAGTGTTGATGCTGACGGGAAAGTAAAAGGCATAAAGAGTGGGACTACAACGATCAGCGCTGTGTGGAAGGGGGATTCTTCCATCTGTGCCAAGTGTGTGGTAACAGTTGCGGAACTGAAACTGCAGAAGACGAAGTTTGACATATATGCAGGTTCAAGCGCACAGATTACGGTTAAGAGCATTTATCCTAAGAGCGACAAAGTTTCTTATAAGAGCAGCGACAATAAGGTTGCAAAAGTGAATGCGAAAGGGAAGATTACGGCTGTGAAGCCTGGCAAAGCTGTTATTACAGCAATATCGGGCAGCGGCATCCAGGTGAAATGCCAGGTAAATGTCAAGAAAGTGGTGGCAACCAAGAAACTGAGCATCCAGAAGAAGAAGCTGACACTGGGCAAGGGTGCGAAGGCTTCCATTAAGGTAAAACGTAAGCCGACGAACGCGTCAGATAAGCTTACCTGGAAGAGTTCCAACAAACGTGTGGTATCGGTTGACAGCAAGGGAAAGGTTGTTGCGAAGAAAGCTGGCAAGGCGGTTATCACGGTAACATCGGCAAGCGGTAAGAAAG
>CATLBW010000079.1 GCA_949879775.1 uncultured Lachnospiraceae bacterium | reverse complement strand
GGAATAGACGCTATCCTGTCCTTGTATCCCTTCCATTACAGTAACAATGCTGCCGTCACTATTAGCGCTGACATCTTGCCCTGCTGCGCCCTCGCTTGCGCTGGCGCTTTGTCCCTGCGCCCCTTCCATTACAGTGGCTATCGCGTCCTCGCTTGCGCTGGTGCTTTCTTCCTGCGCCCCTTCCACTACAGTGGCTATCGCGTCCTCGCTTGCGCTGGCGCTTTGTCCCTGCGCCCCTTCCACTACAGTGACTGTTGCGTCCTCGCTTGTGCTAATCCCTTCAATCTTGCCCGTTGTTTCACTCCTTACATAATTTATATGGCTCTGCTCCTTGTCCTTGCCCATGGCAGAGGCAGAGGTAACAAAAGCCATAATAACCCCTGCCGCCAACGCTCCTGACAAAATTCCTGCTGCTATAGATTTCCTGCTTCCTTTCATAATGGCAACCACCCTTTCTTCCATTGCATTTTTACTGAAACTATTTCCCAAGGACAGAAAAACGCTGCGCTGTTCTTCCATATCAATCAATGCATACGCGTAATCTGTGCGCAGCTCCCATCCCAGGCTTTTGATTACACATTCATCACAGGCAAGTTCCATATCCCGGTCTGCCAAAACTCCCATTGCCCACACCAACGGGTTAAACCAATGGATGCAGCGTACAAGCGCTAAAACCATCTTTTTCACTGCGTCAAAATGCCGGATATGCATATACTCATGGACCAGCACAAACTTTAACTGCCAAGGCGCCTCCTCTGCCAATGCTTTGGGCAGAAGGATAACTGGATGGAGCGCCCCATATGTCAGGGGCGTCGCCGTCCCTTCCCACTGACGGACCGATACTTTACGCCTCAGTGGAAGTGCCTCTGCCCACGCCTGTACCTGAGGGTTACAGGCAGGCAGTGAGGTCCGTAATTCCCTATGCCAGCGAAAATAGGATAAGAGATAGTGCAATGCGCACAGAATTGCCCCAAACAGATACACAACCGGCCAGATTGGGCAAAACTTCTCTCTCGCCGCCTGCACCAACGCCTGCCAACGGTCCCGGGCAGGCGCATCTTCCTCTTTGCTTTCTACGGCAAGGGCTTCATTTGCCGATGCTTCCGTCCTTAACTGCTCAACCTGTTGCTCCCCTCGCCATAGCGCGCCTTCCGGAGTTTGGCTGCCGCTAAATCCCACGCCGCAGCGTTCAATGAGGGTATAAACGCTGTACTGCCACGGTATGGAAAAAGGAACCAGCAGGCGCAGGATTGCCGCCAGCCATAAAACCAGAAAAATTATGCGCGGGAAGCGCTTGCAGAACATTCCCCTAATTAGGATAGTTACCGCAATCAAAACACCGCCGCTAATACTCATGTCCCACAAATTCATGCCATTTACCTCTCTATGGTCCCTTGCTTGCCAAACCTTCGGCATCTCCTTACCGTCTGTCTCATTCCAGCTCTCCGACAATCTTACGCAAATCATCTATCTGCTGTTTTGACAGCTTCTTCCTGCCGAGCAATGCGGCAAACAGCTTATCCGCCGAACCATCATAAACTTTGTCAATCAGCTCCTGCGTCTGCGCCTTTTGCACTTCCTCCTGGGGAATCAATGCATGGCACAGGAAATTTGGCTCAGATCGCTCTATTGCCCCTTTTTTGATGCAGCGTTTTATCAACGTGTAGGTTGTGTTCATGTTCCATCCCACTTCCTCCTTGAGCACGTCAGAAATATGTTTTGCCGTCGCGTCACCCTCTTTCCACAATACTGCCATGACTTTCAATTCAGAATCAAATAATTTCACATCCATATATTTCCCTCCCAAACTACTGCAGTAGTCTATGTATCTATACTACCACAGTAGTTTCATTTTGTCAACCCATTAACAAGTCCGCTTCAACTCCCTAAATCCCTTATTTCCTATAAGATAAAAAAAGCATCCCCCAAGCAGCCTTGCCGCTCAGGAAACGCCTTTATAATACGCAAACTACCACGTGCAGTGCTTTTCATACACCTGGAAAAAACTATCTGTGTTTACATCCTTGTTGACTTCCACCTTTACTTCATCCCAGAGCCTCTCGTTGTATTCCGATGGCAAGTCCAGCAGGAACCCCTGATAAACGTCGTCAAAGGCTTCTTTCCTGCGTTCCTCAAAAATCACGGATTTATTATTATCCGTTTTCTCCTGGTCATAATGGTTAATGCATTTCACAAAATAAGAACCTTCCTCCGTCTTAATCTCTTCGCTGACTTCGCCATTCTCTAAAGAAAATATCACTTCCGCCATCGACTGCCCGACGCCGTTCTTGCTGAAAAACACTTCCGTCTGCGCAGCTTCATTGTAGCAGTTGGCGACGGTAAGAAAATCATTCCCCTCCTTGAGCTGCTGCGCCACTTCCTTTGCCTTTTTTGCGTCGGAGACGAAAATCTGCTCCGCTTCCATGACCCTCGCCTCTTCGTCGCTGACCTCATCGTCCACACCTTGGGTCAGGAACGTATAAAGCTTATTTGCAAGCCCATAACGGGTGTACAACGTCTCAATATCGCCCTGCCTCACCTGCATGTAGTCCTTCTCCGCCTCATTTAGGGAATCATAATATTCCCTTGCCGCTTCCTTTATTTTGGCCTGCTCTTCTCCCGTAAGAAAAACTTCATTCTCCTGCGCTAAGTAATCCATTGCCATAATCTGGGCCAGCCTGGAAACAGTCAGGTCTTTCACATATTTTTCCAGTTCCTTATTATCGAAAGCATGGTCCCATAAATCAATCCCATACATCGTGTCATAAATATTCTGATAATTGGTAAGCACCACCCGAGCCTGGGGCAGCGTACAGACCTCATCCTTGATTTTAAACACTTCGTTGCCCATATGGTCTGCATTGACCACCACCTCTGCGCCCACTATCCTGCAACCGCACAAGGCAACCATTAGCAGACCACAGATTCCGGCTATCTTTAACTTCCTGCCTATCCTCATTGGTAAACCCATCCATTTCATCCTAGTCGTATCATATAAGCCCCTCCGCCATACTCCCTGTCAAGCGTCAAAGCTCCTCTAGTATGCTGCGGGCTGCGCTCAGCCCATTGGCGGACGCCTGCTGCAGGCCTCTGGTGACAGACGCCCCATCGCCGATAGCGCGCAGCCCTGGCAAATTCGTCCGAAACGCCTGATCCACTACCACTTTGTTAGAATAAAATTTGACCTCCACCCCGTAGAGCAGCGTCTCATCACTGGCAATCCCAGGCGTCACCTTATCAAGCGCAAAGATCATCTCTTCAATGTCCACCATAATCCTGTGCGGAAACACCAAGGATAAATCCCCCGGCACAGCGTCCTTGAGCGTAGGGATAAGGTTGTTGCGGCACAGCCGCTCTTCCGTCGTCCTCCTTCCCCTGCGGAAATCGCCAAACGTCTGTACCAGTATCTTACCGTCACAGAGCATATTGGACAACTGGGCGATTTGCTTGCCGTAAGCAATCGGCGTCTTAAAGGGCTTCGTAAAATTCTTTGACACCAGCAGGGCAAAATTCGTGTTGCTGGTTTTCAGCTCATTGGACTTATAGGCATGCCCATTCACGACGGCAAGCCCATCCTCATAATATTCCGTAGCCACTTCCCCCGAGGGGTTCGTACAGAATGTACGCACCTTATCGTCAAATGTCGGGGTGTGGTAAATTAATTTCGCCTCATAAAGGTTCTCATTGAGGAATTCCATCACCTCATCCCGGACTTCCACGCGCACGCCGATATCCACCGTACCCACTTTCGTTTCAATCCCATGCTCCCTGCAGATGCGGCTGAACCAGTCTGCCCCTTCCCTTCCGATGGCGCAAACGGTTTCCTTAGCGGAAAAGGAATCCCCCTTTTGGGTCTTCACGCCCACCGCCCTGCCATTTTCCACCAGCAAATCTTCCACCATGGTATGGAACCTCATCTCAACCCCATGCTGCAAAAGGTGTTCCTGCAAGCGGCTATAAATCTTATAACCCTCCTCTGTCCCCAAATGGCGGATGGGGCACTCCACCAGCTTCAAGTTGGCATTAATCGCTTTCCTGCGGATTTCCCGAAGCTCTTTTTCTTTCCCTACGCCGTAGACATTTTTGTCAGCGCCGAACTGCAGGTAAATTTCATCCGATTCCCGAATCAGCTCCACAGCCTTGTCATATCCCAGTATCTGCGGCAGGTTCCCCCCGACGTCCGCAGACAGCGATAATTTGCCATCCGAAAAAGCCCCTGCCCCGGCAAACCCGGTAGTGATGGAACAAGGCTGGCAGCCCACGCATTCTTTGGTCTTACGTTTCGGGCACTCCCGTTCCTCAATCCGTCTTCCCTTTTCAAGCATCAACACCCGAATCCCGGGCCTTAGCCGGATTAGCTCATAAGCGCAGAAAATCCCCGAAGGCCCTGCCCCTACAATAATCACATCATATTCTGTCATCTCTCTCCTGCTTTCCATTTCCACAGGGCGTTACGCTTCCACTACCAGAAATCTCCCATCCGGCAGGGAAAATACCTCAGACGCTTCCTCTAACTCATCGTCATCCATGTTGGAGATATCTGCGCCCTCTTCCTCGAAATATGCCCGTACCTCTTGGATATCCTGGCATACCACCGCCATGCAGTCCTCTAAAAATTCCTGTGCGTCGTCCAGGTTCTCAGCTACCCTTTCATCAAAAAGCTGAGACTGATTGTCTAAAAAATATTCCAGACAAAGTTCATCAAATCCATTCATAAAGCCATTCCTCCTAATCTCTTCCCCTATATGATATTATGAATTGCCCAAAATTTCAATGATAGATTTCCAGAACTATGAGAATACGGAAAATCCGCAGATTTCTTCCAGCGTACGCAAAACCCTGGCTATGGGCAGCCCCACCACATTATTATAGTCGCCCTGGATTTTTTCAATAAATGCCGCCCCTTTCCCTTGGATGCCATAGGCGCCTGCCTTATCCATAGGTTCGCCGGTACGGATGTAAGATATCATCTGCTCCTCTGACAATGGGTACATGGTCACTTCCGTCTCCTCGTAAAACGAATATTCCTGCGATTTGCCCGCCTGCTTTACGATGATTGACACCCCGGTATATACGCTGTGCGTATTGCCCGAAAGCATCGCCAGCATCCTCTTTGCATCCTTCGCATCTTTAGGCTTTCCCAAAATCCTGCCGCCAAACGCCACCACCGTGTCGGCGCCTATGATAATCGCATCGCCCTGCACGTTGCCTGCTACCTCGGCCGCCTTCTGTGCAGACAAACCAAGCACTGCCTGCTGGGGGCTGCTGTCTGTGATAATTTCCTCCCCTACCGCCGGGAGCGCCTCAAACTCTGCGCCAACCTGCTCTAACAGCTCCCTCCTCCTCGGGGAAGCGGAAGCCAGAATAATCCTGTATGCCATAATTGCCCTCCTTTTTTCGATTGCGCACACCCCATGCCTTCTTGCTGCAAAAGCTCATACCTCCACAATTTCCCCCAAACAGAATGAATACAGCGCCTTTTCCTTCACCGTCTTTCCCAAGGCGCGTTCAATCGCTTCCTGGTACAGCTCCATCTGCGCGCGGTAAAGGGCCAAAAGCTCTTTGCCGTCTTTCACGCTGTCCGTCTTGTAATCCAACAGCACAATGCCGTCCTCCTCCTCAAAAAATACGTCGATGATTCCCTGGATTAAGAGCATTTCCCCGCTGGAGCTCTCCTCAAGGGCTTCCCTGGCAGGCTTGCCCATGACAAACGGCTTCTCCCTATGCAGCTTATTCGCACGGGCCGCCGCCTGCATCCGCGCTGCCAATGAGGTCCCCAGGAATTTCTTTAAAGCCGGGATGTACACCAGCCCCAACAAATCCGCCTCTATCTTGCCCTGAGCCTCCATCTGGCGAAGCTGATCCTTTAAGCTGTCCGCCCCCCTGGCAAAATCGTAACACTCAAGGACCCGGTGCATTGCCGTCCCGCGCTTGGCCCCTATGTTTTCCTGCTGCACGCCCTCCATAAATGCCGGGATGTAATGTTCCTCTTCCTGCCCTTGAAATTCCGGGATGTAATGTCCCCCTTCCTGCTCCTGCAATTTGGGGATGTAATGTCCCCCTTCCCGCTCCTGGCGGCTCTTTGCCTGCGCAAACCCTCCCTGCCAAGCGAGCTGAGCCTTCTGTTCTTCCTCCATGACCTTATCCATCACACGATGCTTAAGCTCTGATACGGACACCTTCGTGCGCATAGAGCACTCTTCCTCATAGGGGTAGGCATAGCCAAGCCGCTTTTGCACCTCCCTGTCCCAAACATCATCCGCCCGCTGCAGCCTGGCAAGCAAATCGAGCTTCGTCAACCCTTCCTCTGCCGCACGCGCCTGCCCGGCAACGATAAGATCCTCCTTCTGCAAAAGGACCACCGGGTATTTGCCCGGATAAGCCTGGCACGCCATCAGGACAAGCTGCAAAAAATTGGCGGCATTAAGACGTTTTAAAAATGAGAGGGCACCTGCCGCTTGCGAAACCGCAGGCGAAGCTTCCATACAAGCCCCGATACCCATGCGCCCCCCTTTTCCGTCGTTTTCCACAAACCCTAATTCCTTTAGCTTCTCCCGCGCTTTTCCCAAGACTCCTGTGAGGATTAATTTCTCCTTGGCGCGGGTCAGCGCGACATAAAGCACGCGCAGCTCTTCGCCGAGGTTTTCCATGCTCACCTGCCTTGCCAATACCTGCCGCGTAAACCCAGGCGTCCGCAGACGCCGCTTAATGTCCAGCACGTCCATGCCGATGCCGAGCGAAGGGTGAAGCACGACCTTTTCACGCGCATCCTGGCTATTAAACGTTTTCCCAAGCCCGGACACAAACACAACCGGGAATTCCAGCCCCTTGCTCTTGTGGATGCTCATGATACGCACGGCGTCCCTAGCCCCCTCCCCATCCGCCAAGGGGAAATCCACCTCGTATTTTTGCAGCTTTTCCATATAGCGTATAAAATGGAACAGCCCGCGGTAACTGGTATTCTCATAGGCTATCGCTTTCTCCGCTAACATTTCTAAGTTTGCTTTCTTTATTTCCCCTCCAGGAAGCGCATAGACATACGCCTTATAACCGCTCTCCTCCAATATTTCATATAAAAGCTGATGGATGGGCGTATAGCTGACCTTTTTGCGGTACTTCTGCAAAAGCCGCAGAAACTTCTGCAATCTCTGTTTTGCTTCGGCGCAAAGCCTTACGCCCCCTGCCTCCTCTTGTTGCGTCCCTGCCTGTGGCATGTAATGTAAAACCGCCTGGTAAAACGTCTCTTGCGGAAACTGCACGCGCAAAGCTGCCAAATCCTCCTTGCCAAGCCCCACAATAGGGGAAGACAACACCGCCGCCATGGGGATATCCTGCCTTGGGTTATCCACTAATTTCAATAGATGCAAGGCGGTCTGCACTTCCGGCGCGGAGAAATACCCTGTCCCCGCTGTGGCACGCGTGGGAATCCCCATCTCATTGAGCGTCTTTACAAAGCTGTCCGCCACGCTGCCCAGGGAGCGGAGGAGGATTACGATATCACCGTACCTGAGCGGGCGCAGGGCGTCTTTCTCCCCTTGGGCTTCATCCTTCACAAGCTGTTCATCCATCATCCTGTGGATTTCCATGCCCACCGCCCTTGCTTCCAAATCCGCCGCCTTCAAATCCTTATCATCCTCCGATGGCTCAACAACTAGGAACCTGGTGTCAAACATCCCCGGCTCCCCTTGCGGGTATACAGCCCCAGGGTATAGTGCCGCCTGCTCATCATACGTGATATTCCCAATATCACGGTCCATAAGCTTTGAGAAAATATCATTGGCCGTCCCCAATACCTCAGGGCGGCTGCGGAAATTTTTATGCAGGTCCACTCGCTGGTTAGGGCTGTCCTCCAACGTGTACGTGCCATATTTCTCCATAAAAAGCTCCGGGCGCGCCATGCGGAAACGGTAAATGCTCTGTTTCACATCGCCAACCATGAAAATATTATGCCCGCCCTCTGCCTCCTTGGAAACCGCCCGCAGGATTGTTTCCTGCACATTATTGGAATCCTGATATTCATCAATCATGATTTCCTCATAATTCCTGCGCAGCTCCTTTGCTGTCCTGGTCGGCTCATGCGTCTTTCCATCCACCAGGATTTTCAAGGCAAAATGCTCCAAATCATTGAAATCCAGCATATTTTTCTCACGCTTTTTCTGTGCAAATGCCTGCATGAAAGCAAGCGTCACTTCAATCAGCATATCCGCCGCCGGGCGGCTTTTCGCCAGATCCTCCATCGTTTGCGCGGGGCTTTGGAAAAAGAACTGCTCCGTTATCTTTTTCACAGAAGCTTTGACCTCGTTGCGCATCTTCTGTACCCGCTCCTTTTTTGCCACATCGCCTGCAAACTTGCGCAAAGCAGGCAAACGCCCAAAGGAAACCGCCCGCACCGCCTTATAATATTCCTCAAACGTTATGCACGCTGGGATTTTCCCTAAAGCTTCCTGTTCAGCCTGCAAGAGCGCGGCATAGCTTTGGGGGCCATCCGGCATAAGGCTGATTTGCACGCACTGTCCTAACTGCCGCGCCCACTGCGCAGAAAGGTTCTTCAGGTATCCCAGCAATGACTTTGTCATCGGAAGCGCTTCAAACGCCTCCATGCCCTGCACATGGAAGGGGGCTTTGCACCCTTCCAGCCATTCTTCTACCCAAGGGTAGCTCATGGCAAAGGAAAACAGCCTTAAAATGGCCTCCTTGAGCGGCTGGTCCGTCTTGCCTGTGGCAATCGTCTCTGACAGCGCGAGGAACTCTGGTTTTGCCTCCTGGTAATAATGCTCTAAAACCTGGTCCAGCACATCGCTGCGCAGAAGCTTAAGCTCCCCTTCGTCTGCTACGCGGAAATCTGGCTCCATCTCAACCCGATGGAAATAATTGCGGATCACATACAGGCAGAAGCTATGGATTGTCGTAATCTGCGCATGGTGCAGCAACGTCTGCTGCCGCTGCAGGTGCAGGTTATCCGGCTGCCTATCCAAGGCGTCTGCCAGGGCAAGCCCAATCCGCTCACGCATTTCAGCCGCCGCCGCATTGGTAAAGGTCACGATTAAAAGCCTGTCGATATCCACCGGATGGCTCTTCTTTGTAACCATGCCGATAATGCGCTCTACCAAAACGGCAGTCTTCCCGCTCCCTGCTGCCGCCGATACCAAAAGGTTCCTCCCCTCAAGCTCTATAACCCTGCGCTGTTCTTTCGTCCATTCCCTCTCCATCGCGCTACATCTCCTCCTGTCTTTGGCGCATCATTTGGTATATCTCTTCCTCATCCTTAATCTGCGCAAGCTGCCGGTAACCCTGCCCGGGGGCGCTTTCATCAAAGCCGCAGACCCCATGGTAGGGGCAGTAATCGCAGCCGGTATCATTCCCAAGCCTATAAGGCTGCGCCGCAGCCTCGCCACTGAAAATCCTTTTCCCGATTTCTTGGATTTTATGATTGACATAACCAGACAAGACGGCAAATTCTTCCCTTCCCACGCGCTTTGCCTTCACGCTGGCGTCCGCATCCGCTTCCTCACAGGCAAGCCCTTTCAGTTTCAGCTTCTCAAATATTTCCTCGCGTATCTGCGCATCCGTCTTGCCAGAATCCCCCTCTATGACTGGGTCGTCAAGATGGTAATAATACATGCCCCCGGGGACAATCTGCCTGCCGGGGTATTTTTTCCCCATAATCTCCATTGCCGAGTTCAAGTACACCACAAGCTGTAGCTGCAGGCCATGGTAAACGGACAATAATTGGAAGTCCTGGCTGCCTGATTTGTAATCCACGACCTTCACATAGACTGTGTCCTCTGTCTTGTGTGTGTCCACCCGGTCAATCCTGCCCCGCAGCCGCATTTTCTCCTGTTCGCTGAGCGTAAACTCCGCCGACGCAAGGTCCTCGACAAAAGAAAACGAGACTTCATACCCTTCCGGGAAAAAATGGCTGCTCTGCACCTGCTTGGCGATAGCCTCCACCGTCCGGCGCAAAATCCTCTTCATCCGCTCCAATAAATGCCTGGTCCTCGCCTCCTGGAACAGCAAGCTGTCAAAGCCCTGCCCCAATGCCTCTTCCACCGCCTGGTCCATCAGGCGCTCCTGTACGTCAGCAGGCACGTCAAACCAATGGTAGCCGGCCTTTTCCATGGCATGGGAATACCGCTCCAACACCTCGTGGAACATGCTGCCCATGTCCACCGGGGCAAACTCCCCTAAGCTGCGCTCCTCAAGCTTTAGCCCATATTGGAAGAAATGGCTGCATGCACAGGCGCAAAACCTCTCTAACCGGGTGACGCTGTTCTCAAGCACATTCCCGTACAAGGCATGTGTGATTTCACGCCCCATATTCCCCTCATGGGAACTGAAAAAGGACGCTTCCAAAAAAAGCCGTATCTGCCCTTGCCACTCCGGGCGCTCATGATACCAATGATAAAGCCCAAGCCACTCCGGGGAGATTTCCCCTTTTTTCGCCTTTTTCAGGCCTTCCACGAAAAACCCCTGGCTGCTTTTGGGCGTCACAATCTGCCTGCTGCCAGGCTCTTTTTCAAGGCACATAGGCGCAAACTGGGGAAACATCCTTTGGATTGTCCCCACCAAGTAAGATTTGCGGCTCTCCCTGCCCTCATTGCTGACCCGGAACCAGGTAAGGTACAGCCGCTTTGAAGGCTTGGTAAGGTTTAAATACAGATAAAATTTCTGGATAAAGCTGCGCTCTCTGTCCGTGGGCGCAAGCTCCATCTGGTTCGCTGCAAATATCTCCCGGTCTTCCTGGGAAATAATGCCCCCATGCTCCACAGCCTTGGGAATCAGCCCGTCGTTCACCCCGGCAAAGAACAACGCTTTGATATCCGACAGGCGGCTTCTCTCGATATCCCCCAGCACCACCCGGTCATAGCCCGGCGGGATAATGCCAATCGCCGCCGCCTCCATCCCCGCCTCCAAAACCTCGCGGTATTCCCGGACGCCCATTGTTTCCTCCCCTAAAAGCTCTACCATCTTATCCAGCAAATCCATGGCAACCCGGTAAATCTGCGCATATTCCCCGGCGAGCGCCGCCTCCCCCTCCTCCTGGAAATAAGCCTCATACTCCCTAAGCTGCCCTTCGACGTCCACAGAAACCATCAGCCCATAGAACGCTTTGCACGCTTCCAGCACAGTACCCTTTCCCTGAAACGCTTCCCGCAGGGGGGCAAACTGCTGCACAATCCGCCCGCGCATCCCATTGATGGCGTCTAACTCCTGCTGAACGCGCACACAACCGCGGCGCACCCATTTTTGCTGCCATTTTGAAAAGCCCCGGATATTCACTGCCAAAAGGTAATTTTCCAAAATGTCCGCCTGCTCCATTGCAATCCCGGAAAGGCCGCTGCGCAGGTAACCCACGACAGATTCATAGGAGAAGTCCTGCTCTAACACCAACAATGCCTGCCGCATGAATTCTGTCATCGGATGGAACAAGATGTCCTTCCTGGCATCTAAAAACAAAGGGATTCCATAAGCCTCAAAAATTTCCCGGGCATAATTCCCATACATTTCCACATCGCCGCAGACGACCGCGATATCTTTATAACGGTAGCCCTGCGTGCGCACCAGCTCTATAATCTCCCTGGCGATAAAGGAAACCTCCTGCCTGGGGCTTGGCAGGGAATAGAGGAAAATGTCCTGCCCGCCACCCTCCTGCTTTGCCGAAGCTTTGTCCGGCTTTTTGCCCTTAGTGGAACGATAAACCTGCGGCCTGGGGCGGAACAGGTTCTGTTCTAACCATAATAAGGCTGGGGAGCCGGCAAATCGGCTTTTCTTTCCATGCGCCACCCAGACAGGGGGCTTCATCTCGACGTGCTGCCTGACAGCGATTTTTGCCAATGCCTGCACGGTCTTTTTGCTCATGTAGAATAATTCCTGGACGCCGCTGCAAACATATGGGTCCTCCCTGTCGTCAAGCGTCACCGTCACCATGATTTCGCCCACAACCTTTACAAGCTCCTCCAAAAGATGGTACTGCACAGGCGTGAAGCCGGTAAACCCATCCAACACAATCACAGAGCCTTTCAACAGCTCTGACTGGCGCGCCGCCTGCGCAAACACTTCCAGCGCCTCTTCCCCTGTAATGAACTTTCCTTGCAGGTAATCGGCAAATCCCTGGTACATCGTCTGGATATCACGGATTTTATGGCGAAACAGCGGCGGCATATTTTCCTGCCCGATCAGCACGTCCAGCTCTTTGGGGGCTATCCGGTACTGGGTCAGTTCCGAGATGACAGACTTTATCTCGCTGATATAACCGACCTTTTTCATGCTCGCTTTCATAAGGAGCAATTGTTCCTGCCGCTCCTTCGCCACGCGGCGCAGCACAAGGTTCTTGCCTGTCTCCTCCAAAATATGCAGGTCCCCCATGCCCAGCTCATCAAAAATCCGATAGGCAAGGCGGTTAAAGCTCACAACGTCCACATTCAGTATGCTGTGGCGCTCATGCCTCGCTACCAGCTCCCGCTGCGTCTGCATCGTAAACTGCTCCGGCACCAGCACAAAAAAGGTGCGCTGCGGTTCCTCCCCGGACTGCTGCAAAACCCTGCGGTACACATACTCTGATTTCCCGCTCCCGGAACTTCCAAAAATTAATTGTAATGACATAATCCTCTCCTATTAAAACAAAGTGGGCAAGCCCACAAGGACCTCCTTCACCCCATTCATGGGGGATTGGCTTGCACACTTTGAAGCGCCGAGTGCAGTCACGCAGTGACATTTTCCTCTTGCACGAGTGCGCATATTATTTTTATCTTATAGGAAAGACTCTTTCACGCGTTAGCGTGACAAGGCCTTTTCTATAAGATAGCAAAGTGGGCAAGCCCACAAGGACCTCCTTTCACGCGTTAGCGTGACAAGACCTTTCTTAATTAAGAAGGTAAAAAGGGCCGCCAAAGGCAGCCCTTTCCTTAACACACGCATTTGTCCTCTTTACGCTTATGATTGCACTTCATGGTAACGCTTATGGAATTTATCTTCCCCACAGACATGGCGCTCATGGTCATGCTCTGTGATGATATAGTCGCCTTCCCTGAGGAAGATCATGCCCCGGCGGTTCTGGATAAACGGGCACACGACAACGCCGTCTTCCCTGGTTACCTTAATCAGCTTCTCCGTGGCAACCCAACCATTGGTTACAATAGATGTCCAGGGCATAAACCCATCTTCCATCCCTTTATCAAGCTCATATTGCGCTGCCTCCACTTCAATGCTGCTTCTTGAATATCTCATATCCACACGCTCCTTTCTCCTATGTGGCAGGCTTGCCTATTTACAGCCTGCAACCAACGCTACCGTCTCACGCGCAATGGCAAGCTCTTCGTTTGTGGGCAGGCAGATGACCGTCACCTTGGAATCCGGCGCAGAGATAATCGCCTCTTCACCATGCACCTCGTTTGCCTTATCGTCCAGCTTCACGCCCAGGTAGCCGAGATAATCGCAGATGCCCTTCCTTGTATTAGGCCCATTCTCCCCTACGCCTGCCGTAAAGCAGATAACATCCACGCCGTTCATGGCTGCCGTATAGGCGCCCACATATTTGGCTGCACGGTAAATATATGTCTGCAAGGCGCGGATTCCTGCAGCGTCCCCCTTGTCCGCAGCCGCTTCCAGGTCGCGGAAATCGCTGGAAATGTGGGACAGCCCCTGCACGCCGGATTTCTTATTTAAAATAGCCATAATCCCTTCCAGGTCGGTGTTCTCTTTCTTCGCCAGGTATTCCATGGCGCCAGGGTCAATATCCCCAGACCTGGTCCCCATAATCAAGCCCTCCAAAGGGGTCAGCCCCATGGACGTATCTATGGATTTGCCATTCTTAACCGCACAGATGGACGCCCCGTTCCCCAGGTGGCAAACAATAGTCTTAAGCTCTTCATAAGGTTTGCCTACGATCTCCGCCGCACGCTTGGAAACATAGCTGTGGGAAGTCCCATGGAAACCATACCTGCGCACCTTATATTTCTCATAATAGTCATAATCAATGCCGTAAAGATAGGCTTCCTCTGGCATCGTCTGGTGGAACGCAGTGTCAAACACGCCAACCATCGGCACCTTTGGCATCAATTCCTGGCAGGCACGGATGCCGATAAGGTTCGCCGGGTTGTGCAGCGGCGCTAAGTCATTGCACTCCTCGATAACCTGAAGCACTTCCTCACCCAAAACTGTGGAAGAAGCAAATTTCTCACCGCCATGGACAACCCTGTGCCCCACTGCCCCGATCTCATCCAAACTCTTTAATGCTCCCGTCTTAGGGTTCACCAGGGCGTCAAGCACCAGTTGGATTGCCTGCTTATGCGTAGGCATGTCCACATCCGTGATTTCCTTCTCACCGCCTGCTTTCTGGTATACCAGCCTGCCGTCCAGGCCAATCCTCTCGCACAGCCCCTTTGCCAACACTTCCTCCGTATCAGAGTTGATGACCTGATACTTCAAGGAGGAGCTTCCACAGTTCACTACTAATATATTCATTTCTTTCTCCTTTCTCGTCCCCACGCGAAAAATATATTCTTTCTTTTATTATAAACCAATCTATTTCTTCATACAAGATGATTTTATCGATATCATAAGAAATCAGTAACCGTTCGTTACTGTTCACACAGCAATGTCATTAAGTTAGTAACGAACTGCCTGAAATGGTTAGATTCTTTTTATGAGGTCTAACCATTTTTATGTTAAAAAAAGGGGCTTGACAAATTCCCTGGAATGTG
>CATLBW010000078.1 GCA_949879775.1 uncultured Lachnospiraceae bacterium | reverse complement strand
ACGGGGCAGGAAAAACAACGCTTATGCGGGTGCTTACAACTGTGTTATCACCAACCAGTGGTACACTAACCTTAGATGGAATACTTTACAGCGAGGGGAATTTTGAAAAAATACGTAAGAAAATAGGTTATCTGCCGCAGGAGATAGACCTATATCCAAACCTGTCAGTGCAAGAATGTCTGGAATATATGGGGGACTTATCTGGCATACCCAGACAAACATATAAAGAACGCATCAAATATTATCTTGAAAAGACAAGCCTGTCAGGGCATCGCAGAAAGAAGATGAAACAATTGTCGGGCGGCATGAAACGGAGGGTCGGGCTTATTCAGGCGCTTTTAAATGAGCCAGAATTTTTAATTGTTGATGAACCAACAACTGGATTAGACCCTGAAGAACGTATCCGTATCCGAAATCTGTTGGTTGATTTTTCAGAAGGGCGTACCGTTTTGTTTTCCACCCATGTAGTGGAAGATTTGGCAGCTACCTGCAATCAGCTTGCAGTTATGAAAAAGGGGAAATTCCTTTATTCAGGAAACATGAAAGAATTATTGGAACAGGCAAGAGGCCATATTTGGATTTACAAAACAAAAGATGAAGGGACTGCAAGGGAACTGGAAAAAAAATATCATGTTTCATCGAAACAGTATGTAGGGGACGAATTACAAATGAAATTAATTAGTGAAACGCCACCAAAAATAGGATGCTGTCCTTGTGAAGCAACGCTGGAGGATGCTTACATTTATCTTGCGAACAAAGAACTATAATTGCAATAAACCTAAACAGGGTCAATGAATTTTCCTGTAAAGTTATCACTGCTCATATACACTGTTTTTATAGTTAGGAATATAAGGGGTGTTTATGTTTTGTTTTAGGAACGAAAAACACCTATATCCTTATGCCCGATTGGACTTATGTTCAGTCGGGTGTTTTTGTTGTCCTTCGCTGCCGTTTGCCGCCTTTCCAATCTGGATTTTCTTTTCGGCGGGTAAGACAGATATGGAAGAATTTCGGCTGCACAGAAAAATGCTCTGCGGCGTTGCACACAGAGACAGCGAGCATCGGATTGTGTCAGCCATAGGGGCTGTCGCGCTAAGCGCACCTAAAGTGTCTGGTCCTTTCTAAAAAATGCTAATCAAAAAATGTTTTCCAGTTTTCAGACTGATATGCTTCAAAGCACATCTTTATCTGTTCCTCATTATTTTTTTCTGTTGCAAGGGTAGGCAACTCGTTCATCCCAAAGTAGTTGCTCGATATGGTTTCTATATTGGGTTTAAACTCGCCCCCTATGACTGAACATAATACAAATATTTTGCATACCTTATAGGCATAAACAGGTAAATTATGCTTTTCCCTGTCCTGTACGGCAATTACCATATCAGCCATTACATCTAAACCCGCTTCTTCTTTTACTTCTTTTGTCACATTTTCTTTCACTGAAACATTAACGTCAACCCAACCTCCAGGCAATGACCATGTTCCATTTTTCTCTTGCACAAGCAAAATTTTATCATTTTGAAAAACAGCAGCACGGCAGTCAATTTTAGGCGTTTGATACCCAATTTCGTTACAAAATAGATTTTTGACCTTATCCATTGATATATCTGTTTTATAAGAAATCATTTCTGCTGCAATTTCTCTAATTCTTTCATAGCGTTCCTTATCAAAAACGTCCTTTCCATAGAAAATTCCTGCCTGTGCCAGACTTTGTAATTCTACTGCCCATTGCAGCCATTTTTCATTATGGTCCATGTTTCCTCCTTGTCTGCCAGTTAATATCATTCTGCTAATGTGTCTAGTATAACGAAAATGTCAATTATTTAATATTCGTTGTACTAGTGTACTGTATCATTCACATTCAGCCAAACCTACTTGTCTATTCGCTCATCTGCTACGTTAGATTTTCTAGCCGTAGCCACCGCTACGCCGTCGAAAATCTGCCTTGCAGAGGAACGAATATTCTGCGTAGTTTTGCCAGATATGAATGATACAGCACACTAGTAAAGAGTGCAAAATCGCATGCTCTGTGTGGATAAGAGACCCATCAATATCAAAAACAATATGCTGATATTTCATTATGCTTTTCCTCTGTTCTCTGCAAAACAGCGAATAACTTTACACGGATTCCCAACAGCGACACAATTTGCGGGAATTGAACGGGTAACAACACTTCCTGCCCCAACCACGCTGTTCTCACCGATTGTTACGCCAGCTAAAATAATGCTTCCCCCTCCAATCCATACATTGTCTTGTATTTCAATGGGACGGGCATAAGTCCTGAAAAATGTTGTCCCAGTTCCTTCCCAGCCTGAAACCAAACGCTCCTGTGGTAAAACAGGATGGGAAGATGTATAAAACTGGACATTAGACGCTATCAATACCCGGCTGCCAATCCGTATGGGCTTATTGTCCACAAATGTACAATTCATATTTATAACGACATCATCACCAAGAAATATATTTTTCCCATAGTCACAATGAAGCGGGACATCAATGGCGACATTTTTCCCGACGGCCCCCAACAATTCTTTCAAAATCTCATTTTTTCTTTTTGTATCATCATAATCCGTAAAATAGTATTCTCTTGTAAGTCTCCTTGCATTGGAAATAATATGCAAAGCCTCCTTATCTGCGGTTTCCAAAAAATCTTTGGCTTCGTAAAACATAGCGTCCCTCCTTAAAATGACAGAACAAGATCTGAGCTATATATCATTATAATGCAGAATTTTTTGTTTATCTATTTTATTTCGGACATAAGATATGACTATCCTGCCATTTCTTCCGATATTCTATGGGAGTGCAGTTTTGGTATTCACGGAAAATCTTGCTAAAATAGCTGCTGGTCCCTAACCCGCAGGCATGTCCAATGTCTGTAATCGTGTCCTGCCCATTTATAAGCATTTCACAAGCTTCCTGTAAACGGTAACGTTGGATGTACTTTGTGGGCGTTGTATGCAAATAGCTTTGAAACAGCCTGAAGCATTCCCTTTCACTTAAACATGCAACTGTGGCAAGTTCTGAAACCGCAATTTTATCCGCAAAATGTTCGTGTATGTATATTAGCATCTTCTTAAGCCTTTCGTCATTTTTATCATATGTCCCTTTCCCATCAAATGAAGCAGAAAACAGCCCAAAAAGCTTTAGCCATATTTGGGACAGGGCCTCCCTTATCTTTATCTCATATCCAATGTCATTCTCGCATAAGGTAAAAGCCTGTTTTATCAAATCCAGTATACCTGCGTGTATAAAATTATCGGGGTGGAAAGCATATATTTCAATCTGGGGATTTGCAGTAATTGGCATAACATACCTTTTCTCAATTTTACTCCCATAGTTTCCAGAAATGAGGGCTGTGTCAAAAATATGCAGCCGCTGTATATTTTTTTCTGTCCTAGAAACAGCCTTAGTCATGTGAAGGACATTTGAATTGATAAAGCCCCCAGAACCTGCCGAAAAGGATATTTTCTTTTTCGGGGTGTAATATTCTAATGTGCCGCTCTCCATATAAAAAAGCTCTATTGCCTTATGCCAATGCCACGGCGCAGAACGCCCAACATATTTGTCAAGTTCCGCATTAGACGCAATATACGGAAATTCAGGTTCAAAATTAGGCAATAATTCTTCTTTGCTTCCCGAATGAAATTCAAGTTTATATACATTCTTCATACAAGGTTCCTCTCTCACATTGTAACATTGAGCCTGTTTTCAAGTTTATGTTTCACACCAGCAGATTTCTCACTTTTGTGGGAAAAGCTATGCACTATATAGTATAGGTGTTTCAATGAATTGTATCAATAGCGTACTTATGCAAAAATGATTTCCTTGTTCACAATCTCCCTCGCACATGCCTTTATGTTGTTAAGACGCCCTGTCCATTTTAAGGCTCACTGCATGGGGCATAAATGGCGGCATAGTTTTATGGCTTTTTTGTCCGGGGTATTGACATAGGCCCACAGGCTCGCGGAAATAAAGGTGGCGTACAGGCGGAAAAGATGGTAGAATAGTTATGGTTCATCTGAGCAGGGATGCGGCTTCCTATCGCAAAGATAAATACACCTTCTGGTTGAAGGAGACAAAAATGGAGAGTTTAAGGAGAAAATAAGATGCAAGTAATATTACATTTGAATGCCCGTTTTCAGCCGAAACACAGATTTGAGCTGGAAGACGTTTTACAGGAGATTTTTCAAGAAAATAACGCAGGGGAGATTACGGGCGGGGGAACGTCGCTAAAGGAGAATGGTGAAATAGATAGCTGCGATATTGAAATTGATTTTTCCGATGCCCAGAAAAGTTTGGGATGGCTCGTAAATCTGCTCAATGCCATAGGCATTCCAAAAGGATCTGTTTTATGTGGAATGGAACCGCCGATTCCTGTCGGCACATTAGAAGGCCTGGCGCTTTATATGAATGGAACAGATTTATCAGAAGAAATATACAAAAGCTGTGATATAAATTATGTAATTGAACAATTGGAACAGGCAATTGAGGGTATCGGGCACATGTACAGTTATAGGGAGCTTGGTGAGTTTACCGCATTATATTTTTACGGCACATCGTTTTCTGTAATGAAAGAAAAAATGAGCCTCTTTATTTCAAGCTATCCGTTATGCCAAAAATGCCATATTGAGCAAATTGCATAAAGTATCAATTTGCGTCTTGGAGGGACATAGAATGGGAAAGCCCAAAATACTGCTTTTTGATTTAGATGGTACTTTATTAAGAGATGACAAAACTATATCTGATTATACGCTAGGAATATTAACCAAATGCAGGGGGGATGGCTATCTAATCGGCATTTCAACATCGAGGGGTGAACAAAATTGTTTGGGCTTTTTGAGCGAATTGAAGCCAGATATCCTTATCACCAGCGGCGGGGCATTGGTACGGGTAAACGATAAAATTATTTGTTCTTCTTTATTTTCAGTAAAAGAGACAAATGGCTTTATTGAAGCGGCAAGAAAAATATGTGGTATGGATTGTGAAATTACGGTTGATGCATTAGACGCACATTACTGGAATTATAAAACGCGCCCCAAAGAGCAGGATAAAAGCTGGGGAGACAGCATATATACGGATTTTACAGACTTTAAGCGCGAAGCTTTGAAGATATGCGTTGAGATATCCCAGCCCAGCTTGGCACAAAAATTATGTGGGCATTTTTCGGAACTTGACAGCCAGCATTTTTCGGACGGGGACTGGTATAAGTTTACCAAAAGCGGGATTACAAAGGAAAAGGCCATATTAGCAGTATGTAAGGCGTGCCATGCAGATGTATCGGATATGGTTGCTTTTGGGGACGACCATGCAGATATCGGTATGTTAAAGCTATGCGGTGTTGGCGTGGCAATGGGCAATGCAGTACAAGAGGCCAAAGACATTGCTGATGACATAACGCTTTCAAATGAGGAGGATGGCGTAGCCGCTTATTTGGAAAAATGGATCATTTGAGATATGGGCAGGCGACAAGGCAGGCTTCCGTTCCAACAAGCGTGCCTTGCAAACCGTCCGGCTTATATACCCAAAATAGAAAAAATGCCGCTTAAAGATTCCAATGTATAATCCTGTCCAAAGTCCTTTGTTTCTTTGCTTCTATTAATAAGGGCAGAAACAATCCCAAGCTTCTTGGCCCCGATAATGTCCTTTTGCTCGTCTCCGACAAATATCATGTCGTCAGGGTAAATCCCCAGGGAATCAAGCAGTTTCAAATACCCTGTGGAATTTGGCTTTCTATAGCCAACGTCAACAGAAGTAATAGCAACATCGATGAAATCGGCAAGCGCAGAGATATCCTCTAAAGCAAATGCACGGTCCATCCCATAGGCGACGTCCGTTAATACCCCTATTTTTATCCCATGCTGTTTTAGTTTTTCCATTGTGCCAATTGTTTCAGGATACGGCACGGCGTCTGCTTTAAAGAAAGAAAAAAACCCGGCTTTTATGGCATGTAAATCTGCCCGCACCTCCCACCTTTTTAATATTTCCATAAAAATGCAATCAGAAGTTGCCTCCCATTCCCGATCGTTCACCCTAGTGTTATATTTTAGAAGGACATCGGTGGCTGCCAGAACCATTTCCTCTGACAAAGTAATATTGGCGGCGGCGGCAGCTTGTTCCAGCCCTGGGCGGTAAAGCCCCTGCCAGTTTAGTGGGTTGTTATATTTAATAAGCGTATGCCCCACATCAAAACCAATTGCCTTTATTCTTCTTACCTCGTTAATTGTTACCATCTTATTTGTCTCCATTGCCATTTTATATGCACCTCGCCTTTAACTACATTATATAAAAATCCGGCCAGAAAACAACCCATTTCTCATTTTTCCCTTTCGAGGCAGGAAGGGAGCTTATGGTTATGTAAATTACAACTATGACACAACTATAACGAAAGTAAGACGCAACGCCTTGGTAAGATATTTTTATATTTTACAGGAGGTGGAAAATATGGGAAAAAGAACTATAAGGACAGCAACTACAATCAAGACACTTTTTCGTTCCCCATGGAAGACGGCGCTGACATTCATGCTATTGGCGGCAGCTTCGTTTACCTTGTTTTCGCGTGTCACAGACAGCGTTATCATGAGCCGGGAGACAGCCAATGCCCAACAGTTTTATCATGCCGTGGCGGCCCTGGATAATACAGTGCCGCCTATTAATTCAGAGGAAGGCGTGATTTATGCGGATGATAAGCCATGGCCGGCTGCCGGCAAGCTGGAAGAATTTGCCTCATTGCCGGGCGTCACGCTGGCGGACAAAAGGTATATGACGGCGGGGCTGGTTGAGGATTTTAAGCGCCTGCCTGCTGACGATGATTATTGCCCGTATTACACAGGGGAATTTGTAGTGGAGGGCGCTTACGTTGGGTATGAAAGCAGCGGCACATCACAAGCGCAGATAAATTTGCTGCTTAAAGATGTCACTGTGCTTGCCGGCGACATTAGCCTTGACCCCAAGCAGCCGCTAAGGATTAGCACAATGGTTGTGGAAGGGGAAGATTCTGAGGCGGCTTACGGGTATGGGGAAATGCCCCGCTCATTTTATGATGGGTTGGATAAGGGGACGAGATGCCTTGTCATGGGCGCCTACAATGAAGGGAATGGGCAGGGCCTTGAGACAGCAAATTGGAATAAGGATTTTTTCTGGGTTGTGGATGGGTTAGGCGAGGGCTATCTTGAGACGGAAGCATTTGCTTTCCAAAAGGGGGTCGTCGAGGCGGCCAGGATGGACCTTTGCGTCTATGACATTGCTTACACGTCAGATATGCGTGCAATCCCGCGCTTTAATGAGCGCAGCATGGTGATTGCCAAGGGACGCCCCCTGGCAACAGGAGACACAGATGCCTGTGTGGTAAGCGAGAGTTTCCTTGATAAGAACCATTTGTCCCTGGGGGACAAAATCAGCATAAAGCTTGGAGATAAGCTAAAGCACCAGGATGCCTGGTTCGGGACCAGGGCGTTAGTTGGGAAGGATATCCCTGATTTTGTCAAAACGGCGGAGCTTGAAATTGTCGGCGCGTACCGTTTTACCGATGATTTTGCACAGCGTGAAGAGGAAAGCGTTTGGAGCTATACACAAAGCACGGTCTTTGTTCCGATACAGCTTCTCCCGGTGGAGGTCCCGGATGACTATACGCACACTGCGGGCGAGCTTAGCGTATTTGTGGAAGACGCCCACGACATAGAAGCGTTTCGGGAAGCGGTAGAGCCGTTGGCGGCAGAAACGGGCATGGGCCTGCGGTTCTCGGACGGAGGCTGGATGAGCGTGAAAGATAACTTTGAGGCAGGTCGTATAGCGTCGCTTTTGACGAGCGTGCTGTATATTCTTGGGACGGCCCTTGCGTTATTCTTTGCAGTATATCTTTATATTGGCGAAAACAGGAAGAGCTATGCGATTATGCGTATGCTGGGCGTCCCGGGGAGGAAAGCCGCTAATGCGATTGTGCTGCCGCTTATTGCCCTTTCCATGCTTTCTATGCCTGTTGGAGGCATGGCAGGGCTATTTTACACGGCACAGACAGCAAACCAAGCGCTTGCAGGCATGGCGGCTAACGCCCATGGCGGCTATACGCCAAATGTTACGCTGCCTGCTTCGGCGGTTGTTTTATGCCTGGTTTTTGAATTATCATTTATCTCTATGGTTACGCTGCTTTTTATGCGGAACATGAAGAAGACGCCGCCCTTAGGGTTGTTGCAGGAAGGGAGGCAAAAAACAGGCGCTGGCGGGAAAAGGAAGCCGTGCCCGGCAAGCCCGCCTGTTACCGCTGGGTTCCATATTGCGAAGATCCCGCCTGCCAATGGGCTTTGCGGGCGCAGGACGTGGCATATGCCGCGCCAGGTAAGTTCCTATATCCTGAGGCATATGAGGCGCGGCATTGGCAAAACAGCAGTATCCCTTATGCTGGCGGTTGTGATGGCGGCAGGCATCGGGGCGTTTGCATTGGCAAGGGCGGCTTATGGGGACGCTTTTTGTAAGGCCGAGGTGAAAGGGAAGGCGGCTGGGTTTGCCTCGTCTTCCATTGCGCAATTGGAGAAGTCAGGATTGGCGGATAACATTTATTATTTCAACAAAAATGCATTTTCTGTGCGCGTCAACGGCATGGGAACCCAAAGCTCCATGGCGGTTACGAATGATATTGAGCGTTATTTGGGGAAAGATGGCGCCATCACATACGCTTCGGGGTATGACAGCTCTGTTTTTGAAGGCACAGGGCCAGTGTGCCTGCTGGGGCAGGAGCTTGCCGAGGAACTGGGTATCAGCGCAGGAGGCGAGATAACCTTGTTGACAGATGATTTGTATACATTCATAATGGAATTGTATGAAGATGAGGAAAGCCTGCAGGCAGCAGCCGAGCGGGCAGGCAAACCATATAAAGTTGTGGGCATTGTAGAGTCCAAAGATATGGATCATAAAAGCAGTGTTTTTACTGTGGCAAACAGCGCTGCGGAGGCGCTCTATGGACAGCCCTTCCCGGCAGGGTACTGTGAGTTTACGTTGGCGGACAACGGGAAGCTTGGCGAACTGAACGCCTTTTTGGAGGGGCAGAAAAAACAGGATATAAAATATGCACGGATGGCGTCTTTCTATGTTGACGCATCAGGGCTTGAAAACACAAGGCGTATCCGCGACCTTTTAAGCTCGCTGTTCCCCGTTGCCTTGGCTGCTGCCGCGCTGATCGGTTTGTTTGGGGCGGGGCTGGTTATCTTACAGTCAGCCAAAGAGGCTGCTTTACTGCGTATCCTTGGCGTCACAAAGAAGCGTGCAGGATGCATGATGGCGTTGGAGCAGGTTGTCTTATGCATTGCTGCGGTCGCGCTTGTGGCAGGAGCGCTTGCCCTGTCTGACCCTGGGCGTTTTTCAAGAAGTGTGCAGACGCTTGTTGCCTGCTGGTCGCTGTATCTTTTGAGCTGCGCTTGCGGAGCGCTTGTTGTATCAGTGTTAGTGGCCCGGCGTAAGGTTTTAGAGCTTTTGCAGGTAAAAGAATAAAGGGTTTGCAGGGGTTTGGCAAATATCCGGCAGGATGGTGGATAAAGCCAGTTATGATGAGCGGCAGGTTTTATCGCTCGTGAATATAGTTTGGAGGTTTTACAATGAAAATCTTGATTGTGGAAGACGATGAGCCTATCTCTAATTTAATCAAAATCAGCCTGACAGCGGAGGGGTATGATTGCGTCTGTGCTTTTGATGGGAAAATGGGCGCGGATTTGATAGAGGAAGATATTTTCGACTTAATCCTCTTAGACATCATGCTGCCGGAGATTGACGGTTATGAGCTGTTAGAATACATCAAGCCATTGGGGACGCCGGTAATCTTCCTAACGGCAAAGAGCAAGGTCAATGACCGTATCAGAGGGCTTAAGCTCGGTGCGGACGACTATATCGTTAAGCCATTCCAGATTGGGGAGCTGCTTGCCCGTGTGGAAGCGCTCCTTAGGAGATATGGGAAAGCCAATAAGAAACTTGCCTTTGCGGATGTGGAAATTGATATGGCTTCCAGGACCGTCTGCAAAGGCGGGGAACTTGTTGATTTGACAGTTAAGGAATTTGATTTGCTGGTGGAGCTGATACGCAATAAGAATGTGGCCTTATACCGGGAAAGGTTATATGAAAAGGTATGGGGGGAGGAGTATTTCGGGGATACCCGCACTTTGGACTCCCATATCCAGCGGCTCAGGAAAAAGCTGGGATGGGGCGATTATATAAAGACCGTGTTCCGCATAGGGTATCGGCTGGAGGATAGGGAATGAAGCTTTTCCACAAAATTTTTCTTTGCTTTATCGCCATATTTGGCATTACATTCCATGCAGCCGGCTACCTGCTGATAAATTTCTCCTATGAGAGGACCATTGAGCAGGAAAAAACGATTGCCTTCCAGGATTTCCAGTACAACCGCTATATCCTGCAATCTATCCTTTACTTTGAACCCAAATTTTTTGATATAGAGGTAGAAGAAGCAAAGAACATGTTAAAGAGTTTTACAGTCCCGGTTTTTTTGGTCGAGGCAAACAGCCGCAAGGTGATCCAAAATATGGGAGAGCTTCCCACTGAGTTCCCGTTAAACGAGGTGGCGGATGACAAGCTGTCTTACCAGATTTATAAAGATGGAAGGGAAGTATTTATTCTGGTCTGTGATTATGTAAATCAGGGCAGCAATGAAACATACCTGGTGACAAAGACGGACATTAGTTCTGTGGAGGATGATTTCAGGAACATGACCTCTTATTTTCAAAGGATTTACATGGTTGTGCTGGGTATCAGCTTCCCTTTAATATTTCTCCTGACAAAGATGGTGACCGCTTCGATACAAAAGGTAGGGGAGGCAGCGAGGAGGATTGCCCAGGGCGACTATTCGCAGAGGATCTGCACAAAGGGAAGGGATGAGGTTGGCGAGCTGGCGGCAGATTTTAACCGGATGGCGGCCCAAATAGAGGAAAAGATTGAAGAGCTGGCTGACGCAGCACGGCAGAAAGAGGACTTTACGGCCAACTTTGCCCATGAGCTGAAAACGCCTATGACCTCTGTAATCGGTTATGCAGATATGCTTTACCAGTCTGACCTGCCGCGCAAGGAAGTAAAAAGCGCAGCCGGCTATATCCTGGAGGAGGGCATGAGGTTGGAAGCTTTATCCTTCAAATTGATGGATTTGTTTGTGCTGGACAGGCAGAAGTTTATCTTGGAAAGAATGTCGGCCTTGGAGGCGCTTGGGAACCTGCAGCAGGGGATAGGGCCAATGTGCAAGGAGCATGGGGCCTCGCTGCATATGGAAGTGGAAGAGGGGTGCATCCGCGCGGACTTTGACCTCTTTAAGACCATGGTACTGAACCTGGCGGACAATGCTGTGAAAGCGGGCAGCCGGGATTTATGGGTGAGTGGAAAACAGCGCGGGGATTTTTATGAAATTAAAATCAGGGATAATGGGCGAGGGATACCAAAGAGTGAGCTTGCAAGGATTACGGAAGCTTTTTACATGGTGGATAAATCCCGTTCCAGGAAGCAGCATGGGGCAGGGCTTGGCATGACCCTGGTGGCAAAGATTGCAGAGATACATGGTGCAAAACTAGAGATTGAGAGCGACGGCGAGACGGGAACGTCTGTCAGCCTGGCATTTTATATGGAAAAAGGAGATCATGATGAGCAAAACATGTAAATATACCATTCTCACATTGTTCCTGGCCCTCGTTTTTTCCATTGGCAGCATGGCTTGCGTTAACCTGATTTTGCGGGAAAGGGAAAAGCATCTGCTGGCAGAGGGGGGGCGGGCTGTGATAGAGGAGCCAATCCGCAAGTGGCAGGGACAGGACAGGTATACCCTGACGATAGAAAAAGTGGAGGAGGTAATCGAGAACTGGTATTTATTCACCAGCTCCTACACGTCCCCCCTTTATGGCGGGATGGTATTGGAATGGGAAGCGGTGGAGGAAGCGAAGGAATGGCTTGCCGAAATGGGCATGGACGCCGGGCAGGAAGAGCAGGCGTCCGTGGAGACAGCGCTTGGGCTGGCAAGCCATAATACCACTGACTGGGTTGAGCCATATTATTATTTCTGGAGGGTGGAGCTTAGCGGCCGTTCTTACCGCCATGTTTTGTATGTCAATGCAGTCTCAGGCAAAGTTTGGCGCGCAGAGCTTAAAATATATGAAGGTTCGCCCCAGGACATCCCAGTTGGGGAGTTGAGCCGTTTTGTTGAATTGGCAGGGCTGCAAGCGTCATCCAGCGCAGAGGCGGCAGAAGAGGCAGAAGGGGAGGATGCCGCCCTGGGCATCGACGGCAGCGAGCGGCTGCGCGCAGAGAGGAAGGTTAAGCGGCCAGATACGGCAGATACCCATAGTATATACGGAAGGGATGGGCAGCAGGAAGGCATTAAGAAGAAAAACCAACAGCCCGTAAGCATTTATTTTGGGCTGGTCATAGCTGAGGAATAGCTTACCTGCGCTAAAATTTACAACTATGGCACAACTTAGCTGAAAGTAAGCTGCAATGGCCTGGTATTATTAATATAGTTACAGCAGAGGGCAAAGAAAGGAGCAAATATATGTCAACACTAACTTTAAATAACGTAACATACAAATATAAGAGCGCCCAGAGGGCTGCGGTTTCCGGTATTTCCTGCATATTTGATAAAGGGAAGGTTTACGCCATCGTTGGTCCTTCCGGCTCGGGGAAATCTACGCTGCTTTCCTTGTTGGCAGGGTTGGACCTGCCCACGAAGGGAGAGGTTGCGTTTGACGGCAAAAGCCTGGCAGGGCTGGACTTGGATCAATACCGCCGGGAGAGTATTTCCATGATATTCCAGGCATTCCATCTGTTCCCGTTGATGACGGTCATGGAAAACGTCTGCTTCCCTATGGAGTTGTGCGGAGTAACCCCCAAAGACGCCAAGCCGCGTGCGTCGGCGCTGCTTGAGGGCGTGGGCATCACCAAGGAACAGATGGGAAGGTTCCCCTCAAAGCTTTCCGGCGGCGAACGGCAGCGCGTGGCGATTGCCAGGAGCCTTGCCTCTAACGCCCAAATCATCCTTGGCGATGAGCCGACCGGAAACCTTGACGGCGCGAATACACAGAACATCATCGATATCTTATGCGGCCTTGCGCATGAGAACGGGTATTGCGTCATTATCGTCACGCATGATATGGAAGTGGCCGAAGCGGCTGACGTGGCGCTCCGGATGCGGGATGGGGTATTGCGGGCAATCTAAGGCCTACATAAGCAGTATTGGGAAGCAGGCATTTCCCCTTTCGATCGGGAACTGGAAAAAGGATTTTTATCCCCGGTTTCTGATTGGAAGGGGGAATGCCTGCTTCTTGTAATTTGCCTTTTGCATGTGTATAATAGAACAAGAGGATTTTGCCGGAGGAGGTATTACATATGAGGATGTATGATATCATCAATAAAAAGAAGCGTGGCGGGCATTTGACGAAAGAAGAGATTTGTTTCATGGTGGACGGCTATACAAAAGGAGAGATACCGGATTACCAGGTTTCCGCCTTAATGATGGCTATTTGTTTCCAGGGGATGGATGAGGAAGAGACGCTGCAGCTTACGCTTGCCATGCGGGACAGCGGGGACGTCCTGGATTTATCTGCGATAGAGGGGGTGAAGGTGGATAAGCACAGCACGGGAGGCGTCGGGGACAAGACTTCCTTGGTATTGACGCCCATGGTTGCGGCCCTTGGCATACCGGTGGCAAAAATGTCGGGCAGGGGGCTTGGGCATACCGGTGGGACAATTGACAAGCTGGAATGTTTCCCAGGGTTTTCCACCACACTGTCCAAAGGCCAGTTTTGCGAGAACGTGAACCGGGTTAAGGTTGCCATTATGGGGCAGGCCGCCAACCTTGCCCCGGCGGATAAAAAGCTCTATGCGCTCAGGGATGTGACGGCGACGGTAGACCAGCTTTCGCTGATTGCCGCCAGCATTATGAGCAAGAAGCTGGCAGCGAACGCCGACGCCATTGTGCTGGATGTAAAGACGGGCAGCGGGGCTTTTATGAAGACGATAGACGATTCCTTTGCGCTGGCAAAAGAGATGGTCCAGATTGGCATGGGCGTGGGCAAGCGGATGTCGGCGGTAGTCACCGATATGGATCAGCCTTTGGGCAATGCTGTCGGGAACTCCCTGGAAGTAAAGGAAGCCATTTTATCATTAAATGGGCTGGGGCCGAAGGATTTTATGGAGGTTGTCTATGCCTTGGGGACGGAAATGGTATTGGCGGCAGGGCGGGCAAAAACGCCTGAGGAGGCGGCTGGTTTACTGGAACAGACCATTAAGGAAAGGACGGCGCTTGATAAATTTGCAGAATTTGTGGAAGCGCAGGGCGGGGACAAGCGTTATGTGTACCAGCCGGAGCTGTTGCCGGTGGGCAGCATCCAACTGCAAGTCATGAATACGGAGGAAGGGTATGTTTCCGGCATCCTTGCCGAAGAAATTGGGCTGGCAAGCCTTGCGCTCGGCGGCGGCAGGGTTACAAAGGAGAGCGCGGTAGATTTATCGGTGGGGGTTTTGCTGCATAAGAAGCGCGGGGACAAGGCGCTCCCCGGGGATGCGCTTGCCACAATTTATGCCAATGATATGGAAAAGGCGAAAGAGGCTTATGGCAAAATTGTGCGTGCCTATGGAACAAGCCCGCAGCCTGTGGAGAAGGTCCCTATGGTGAAAGGGGTTATCCGGGATGGCGTCCTTGCGCATGGTTAATAGAATCTTTTATATCCATGCAAAGCTATATTGATATGCATGGCTGAACGGTTGGCTGCATATGTTTAACTATGGGAGTATGGAAGAAAAAAAGCTTAAGACAGGTAAAATCAAATATTGTGGAGTCCTTAGAGCTGCCCCGCGACATCGTATACGGCGCTGTGATTATTACGGCCATGGGACGTAACCAGGTGCTGATAGAGAATTATAAAGGCATTCTCGACTATACCAGGGAAAAAATACGCTTACAGACCAAGAACTGCCAGGTCAGCGTGGT
>CATLBW010000077.1 GCA_949879775.1 uncultured Lachnospiraceae bacterium | reverse complement strand
TGGAGGCAATCAACCGCCAGTTAGAGCAGGCATTCCCAGAGAATGACGATATCCTCGAACAGCTTTACCAAGCGGATAAGGCTGTCTACCGCCAGTCCAGGTATGTCAGGGATTGGGCGAAATTTCCGGTTTATAAGGACACAGCGACAAAATATTATTCCAGGGGAGAAGAAATGTTCCCTGATATGTTAAAGGCATTGGAAGAAGCAGAGCATTTTATTTTTATGGAATTTTTTATTGTCGAAGAGGGGGAGATGTTTGGGAAGATTCTCGAAATCTTAAAGCGCAAAGCCAGGGAAGGCGTTGACGTGAGGTTTATTTATGATGATTTTGGGTGCGTGACCACCCTTCCCACAAAATATTATGAGGCTATGCAGCAAATGGGGATTAAGTGCGTGCGCTTTAACCCATTGTACCCTGTCATGTCCGTGCTTATGAATAACCGGGACCACCGCAAAATTCTCGTGGCGGATGGCAAAGTAGGCTTTACCGGGGGGATTAACCTTGCGGATGAGTATATTAACCATGTCGTGCGCTTTGGGTATTGGAAGGACGCAGGGATTCGGCTGGAAGGAGAGGGGGTCTGGAGCCTAACCATCATGTTCCTGGAGATGTGGTGTTACATTAATCGGAGCATGGAAACAGACCTCTCCCAATTCCGCCCGGGGAAGTACCAGACAGCGCCCTTTGCCACGGACGGCTATGTGCAGCCGTATGCAGACAGCCCCCTGGACTCTGAGACTACAGGGGAAAATATCTATATGAACATGATAAACCGTGCCAGGGATTACGTCTATATTTTCACGCCCTACCTGATACCGGACAATGAGATGATAAAGGCTTTGCAGAACGCGGCGAAGAGCGGCGTTGATGTGCGGATTGTCATGCCGGGGATTCCTGATAAGAAGATTGTCTTCTGGGTAAGCCAGTCTTATTATGAGCCGTTGATTGAGTGCGGCGTGCGCATTTACCAGTATGCCCCTGGGTTCCTGCATGCGAAATGCTTTGTCAGCGATGACGTTGTCGCCACGGTAGGCAGCATTAATATGGACTACCGCAGCCTATACCTTCATTTCGAATGCGGCGTCTGGATGTACCAGTCCTCGGCCGTCCTCAAAGTCAAGGAGGATATGCAAAAGACGATGGCGGAATCTGAGGAGATTAATATGGACTTCTGCCGCAAACGCCCTGCGGCAGTGCGTCCTTTCCTCGGCGTAGTGCGCTTGTTCGCGCCGTTGATGTAGGGTTTTTGATGTGGTGTCCCCGCCTTGCGGCAGCCCTGGCAGGGCGCTGGGGGCTGCCAATCAATTTGCTTTCTCTTCCGTCATGCAGAATTCGCCCAGCGCTTTTAGGAAATAATCTTTGAACAAAGCTTTTTTCACGTCTTCTTCATACAGCACATTGATAGAGCCAATCTCTTTGCCGCCCAGCTTATAGACCAGCTTTCCGGCAGCGTCCCCTTTTGCCACCGGGGCGTCGGCGGATTCCGGCAGTTCCAGCTCTTTGGTAATCTGCGAGAAGTCGGCCCCGGTCACGTCCAGATAGGAAAAATCGGACTCATAAGCCAGGGAAACCTGTTCTTTAACGCCGCCTTGTACGGAAAGCTTGGGCAGCCGTTCTTTTTCTTTATCTGTGTAAACCTGGCACTTGCTAAAACCATAATTGAGCAGCGTAGTTGCGTCGGCAAAGCGGATTTTGTGGTCCGGCGCGCCCATGACGACGGCAATCAGCTCTAAGCCGTCTTTTTTGGCAGTTGCGGAAACGCAGTATTTCGCCTGGTCGGTGGAGCCGGTCTTTAACCCGGTCGCATAAGCATACTGTTTAATCAGTTTGTTGGTGTTGGTAAGGCCGAATTCAGAGGAACCGCGTTTCGTCACATGTGTGATGTTTTCCATCCAGATTGTGCAGTAATCGTGGATTTGCGGGTATTTGCGGATTAGTTCCCGCGACATCAAAGCAACGTCCTTGGCGGTTGTCATATGTCCATCCACGTCAAGCCCGCAGCAGTTGACAAAGGTGGTATTGTCCATGCCCAGGCCTTTCGCGCGCTGGTTCATACGCGCGACAAATTCCTGTTCGCTGCCGTAGATGTGTTCTGCCATGGCGACACATGTGGCGTATTGGAAAGGGAGACGGCAGCTTACTTGGAAAAAACCGACAGAAGCTTTTTAACTACACTATTTACTATTTCGCCAAAAAATGATATGATGGTAAACGGAAATTTAGGTTACGGAAAGGATGTCTATCAATTATGAGACAATTAATGTTAGGTAATCAGGCATTTGCAAGAGGACTGTATGAGGCAGGCTGCGCGTTTGTATCGAGCTATCCGGGCACGCCGAGCACAGAAGTTACAGAGGAAGCCGCTAAGTATGAAGAAATCTACTGTGAGTGGGCGCCGAATGAGAAAGTGGCTATGGAGGCGGCTTTTGGAGCTTCCCTGGCAGGTAAGAGAAGTTTTTGCGGAATGAAGCATGTGGGATTGAATGTTGCGGCAGACCCTTTGTTTACCTGTTCGTACACAGGCGTGAACGCGGGCATGGTCATTTGCGTGGCGGACGATGCGGGCATGCATTCCTCACAGAATGAACAGGATTCCCGCCATTATGCGGCGGCGGCAAAAGTGCCGATGCTGGAGCCGTCAGATTCCGCGGAGGCATGTGAGTTTGTGAAAAAGGCGTATGGCCTTTCAGAAGAATACGATACCCCGGTTATCGTTAAGATGTGCACAAGGGTTGCGCATTCCCAGAGCATTGTAGAGACGGGAAAGAGGGAAGAGGCCGGGCAGCGCCCCTATGAGAAAAATATTGCCAAATATGTAATGATGCCGGTCAATGCAGTCCGCCGCCACCCGGTGGTGGAGGAGCGTACAAGGAAGCTTGCGGCGTATGCCGATACCTGCGAGTTTAACCGCGTGGAGATGGGAGATACCAAATTAGGCATTATCACTTCTTCTACAAGTTACCAGTATGTGAAGGAAGTGTTTGGGGACCAGGCGTGTATTTTGAAGCTGGGCATGATTTACCCGCTGCCTGAGCAATTGATTCTCGATTTTGCAGCGAAGGTGGACAAGCTGGCAATTGTGGAAGAGTTAGACCCGGTGATTGAAGACCATTGTAAGAAATTAGGGCTGACTGTGACTGGCAAGGAGGCGCTTCCGTTAGAAGGAGAGTATTCACAAAATCTGGTAGCGGAGAAGTTAGGGAAAGAAACGCCGGCCTATAAGAGCCTTGGGGAAGATTTGCCAGGACGTCCGCCAGTTATGTGCGCCGGATGCCCGCACAGGGGATTGTTCTACATATTATCAAAGAATAAGTGTACGGTCCTTGGGGACATCGGTTGTTATACGCTGGGCGCGGTGGCGCCTCTTAGCGCCATGGAAATGACGCTGTGCATGGGGGCTTCCGTCAGCGCGGTCCATGGCTTCAATAAAGCTCTGGGCGCAGAGGGCGAAGGGAAAACCGTGGCGGTTATCGGTGATTCCACGTTTATGCATTCCGGCATGACGGGGCTTGCCAACATCGCCTATAACCAGAGCAATTCCACCGTGATTATATTAGATAACTCCATTACCGGCATGACCGGGCATCAGCAGAACCCCACGACGGGCTATAATATCAAGGGAGACCCGGCAGGCAAGATCGATTTGGAGAGCCTTTGCCGCGCCATGGGCTTTGGGCGCGTCTCTGTCGTTGACCCCTATGATTTGCAAGAATGCGACAGGGTCATCAAGGAAGAGCTTGCAGCAGGCGAGCCGTCTGTGATTATCAGCAGGCGTCCGTGCGCCCTGCTTAAATATGTAAAGCATAAGCCGCCAATCCGCGCGCTGGAAGATAAGTGCGTGGGCTGTAAATCCTGTATGCGCCTTGGCTGTCCGGCAATCAGCATGAAGGACCAAAAAGTAGTCATCGACAATACGCTCTGCGTGGGCTGCGGTGTCTGCGAGCAATTATGTAAGTTTGGTGCATTACAGCCGGAGGAGGTACAGAAATGACGAAGAATATTATGATTGTGGGCGTGGGGGGACAGGGTTCCCTGCTTGCCAGTAAGTTGTTAGGGCATCTGCTTCTCTCAGAAGGCTATGATGTGAAAGTGTCCGAAGTACATGGCATGAGCCAGCGCGGCGGGAGCGTTGTCACGTATGTAAGGTTTGGAGAAAAAGTTTACTCCCCGATTATCGATAAAGGGGAGGCGGATTTCATCGTCTCCTTTGAAAAGTTAGAGGCTGCGCGTTATGTGGAATATTTGAAAGAGGGCGGCAGGATTGTCGTAAATACGCAGGAGATTGACCCAATGCCGGTGATTACCGGGGCTGCGTCTTATCCTGAGGATTTGATTGGGAAGATGCAGGCGCTGGGAATCCAGGTAGACGATATGGATTGCCTGTCGCTTGCCGAGCAGGCAGGTTCCGCGAAGGCAGTGAATATTGTGCTGATGGGACGTTTATCTAAATATTTCGACATCCCGGCCGAGAAGTGGCAGAAAGCCATTGAGGAATGCGTCCCTGCTAAATTTGCCGAGATGAACCAGAAAGCGTTCTTACTTGGGCGCGGGGAATAGTCATAAGCTGCCTTTGTTTGGAGGGGGCGGTATTAAAAGAAGAAATGGAGACGGAAATGAAAAATTATTACCAACCGGAAATTGAAACAATGCCATTGGAGCAACTGCAGGAGCTCCAGAGCGAAAGACTGGTACAGCAGGTTAAGTATGTCTATAAGAATGTTCAGTTTTATCATGATAAGATGGATAAGGCGGGCGTGAAGCCCTCGGATATCAAGGGGATAGATGATTTACATAAATTGCCCTTTATCACCAAGGATGACCTCCGCGACCAGTACCCCTATGGCCTTTTGGGCGTGCCGCTTGAGGAATGCGTGCGCATCCAGTCTACCAGCGGCACCACCGGGCGGCGTGTGGTTGCGTTCTATACCCAGGAAGACCTTGATATCTGGGAAGAGTGCTGCGCGCGGGCGATTGTCGCTGCGGGAGGCTCAAAAGAGGATGTCTGCCATGTCTGCTATGGATATGGGCTGTTTACCGGCGGCCCCGGCTTAAATGGCGGCTCCCATAAGGTGGGGTGCCTGACCTTGCCAATGTCTTCAGGAAATACAGAACGGCAGTTGCAGTTTATGACGGACCTGGGTTCGACAATCCTCTGCTGTACGCCGTCTTATGCGGCAAACCTTGGCGAGGCCGTGAATGAGAGGGGGTTAAAAGATAAGATCCATTTAAAGGCTGGAATTTTCGGCGCGGAGCCATGGACAGAGCAGATGCGCAAAAATATAGAGCAGTCCCTTGGCATTAAGGCTTATGATATTTATGGCTTGACAGAGATTTCCGGTCCGGGCGTGTCCTTTGAATGTGAGGAACAGGCAGGCATGCATGTGCAGGAAGACCATTTTATTGCGGAGATTATTAATCCTGGAACGGGTGAAGTGCTTCCGGAAGGGGAAGTCGGGGAGCTGGTATTTACCTGCATCACCAAGAAGGCGTTTCCGCTGCTGCGTTACCGTACGCGTGATTTGTGCCGCCTTACCAGGAAGCGCTGCTCGTGCGGGCGTACGCATGTGCGCATGATGAAGCCAAAGGGACGCAGCGATGATATGATGGTTGTCAAAGGCGTCAATGTATGGCCTTCCCAGATTGAGGCGGTCCTTTTGAACCAGGGCTATCAGGCCAATTACCAGATTGTTGTCGACCGTATCGGCAACAATGACACGATGGAAGTGCAGGTAGAGCTGACGCCGGAGATGGAAAGGAACAGCAGCTTAACCATACCGGAGCGGGAGAAGAAGATTGTCAGCGGCTTGAAATCCATGCTTGGCATTAAGGCCGACGTTAAGGTTGTGGAGCCGAAAAGCATTGCAAGGAGTGAAGGCAAGGCTGTCCGCGTCATTGATAAGAGGCATCTGTATCAGTAAAGGCAAGCCCACTTTGTTCTCTTATAGGAAAGGTCTTGTCACGCTAACGCGTGAAAGTGTCTTTCCTATAAGACAAAAATAGTATGCGCACTCGTGCAAGGGGAAAATGTCACTGCGTGACTGCACTCGGCGCAGCAAAGCGTGCAAGCCAATCTCCAATGAATGGGGGTAAGGGGGTTCCCATGCGGGCTTGCCCACTTTGTTCTATATTTGCAATTTAAAACAAAGGAAAGGAAGTAACAGATTATGCCGGTAACAGATTTACTGGAGAGGAACCATAAACTATACAGTGACGAGGTGGCTTTGGTAGAGTTGAACCCGCTCGTGACAGATACCCGCAAGACCACATGGAAGGAATACAACCTTGTGCAGCAGACGTCTTCGCAGCCATACCGCAGGGAGATTACCTGGAGCATTTTTGACGAGAAGGCAAACCGTGTGGCAAATATGCTGATTAGCCGCGGCATCCAGAAAGGCGACCGTGTGGCGATCCTTATGTTCAACTGCCTGGAATGGCTGCCAATCTATTTTGGGATTTTAAAGACAGGCGCTATAGCCGTGCCATTTAATTTCCGTTTTTCCGCAGAGGAAATTCAGTACTGTGCAGATTTAGCCGAGGTGCATGTTTTGTTCTTTGGTTCGGAATTCATTGGACGTATCGAATCCATTGAGGAAAACCTCAGCAAAGGGCGTCTGCTGATCTATGTGGGGGATGGGTGCCCGACCTTTGCGGAGGGCTACCGGGAGTTGGTGGCTGACTGCTCAAGCCAGGCCCCGCTTGTGCGTTTGGAGGATGAAGATGACGCCGCCATTTATTTCTCATCGGGGACGACAGGCTTTCCCAAAGCGATTTTACATAACCATGAGAGCTTGATGCAGGCGGCGCAGATGGAGCAGAAGCACCACCTGACCGGCCGGGACGATGTGTTCCTTTGTATCCCGCCGCTCTACCATACGGGCGCCAAATTCCATTGGATGGGAAGCCTATGTGCAGGAAGCAAGGCTGTACTGTTAAAAGGGACAACGCCGGAGATTATCCTTGATGCGGTGTCCAAGGAACATTGCACGATTGTGTGGCTGTTAGTGCCCTGGGCGCAGGATATCTTAAGCGCCCTTGACCGGGGCGACGTTAAATTAGAAGATTATGAGCTGGGGCAGTGGAGGCTTATGCATATCGGCGCCCAGCCGGTGCCGCAGTCTTTGATTAAGCATTGGAAAGAGTATTTCCCAGGCCATATGTACGATACGAATTACGGGCTGTCCGAATCGACAGGCCCGGGGTGCGTGCACCTGGGCATAGAGAATATCCATAAGGTAGGCGCGATTGGCATTCCTGGCTACCGCTGGGAGTGCAAGATTGTGGATGAATCCGGCAATGAGGTGCCGCAGGGGGACGTCGGGGAACTTTGTGTGAAAGGCCCGGGCGTCATGACCTGTTATTACAACGATCCCAAGGCGACGGAGGAGACGTTAAAGGACGGCTGGCTCTACACCGGCGATATGGCGAAGCAGGACGCGGACGGGTTTTATTTCCTCGTAGACCGCAAGAAGGACGTGATTGTCAGCGGCGGCGAGAATATCTATCCCGTGCAGATTGAGAACTTCCTCAGCGCTCATAACAAGGTGCAGGATGTGGCTGTCATCGGCTTGCCGGATGAGCGGTTAGGGGAGATTACCGGCGCCATCATTTCTGTCAAGAAGGGGATGGAATGCACCCAGGAGGAGATTGACGAATTCTGTAAGGAGCTGCCCCGCTACAAACGCCCGAAGAAAATTATTTTCGCGGACGTTCCCCGGAATGCGACCGGGAAGTTGGAGAAGCCTGCGCTCCGCAAGAAATACGGCGTAGAATATTTAGTTGCGCAGCAGAATGAAACGTAACGATGGAAGTAATTTTAAAATCAGCAGTCTGTGACGATGAACGCCATGTGCATGGCGCAGTCCGAAGGTTGATGGACGATTATGCAAAACAACACGGCATTTCCCATAAAATGCACCATATCTGTTCGGCGCAGGAATTACTGTCTTTTGAGGAAGAGATAGATTTCCTGCTGCTGGACATTGATATGCCGGGAATGGATGGCATCGAGGCGGCCCGTATCTTAAATGCCCGGGGCATCGACTATAAGATCGTTATGCTTACAAGTAAGGCAGAACGTTTTAAGGAGGCGTTTAAGATAGGCGCGTTCCGTTTTGTGACAAAGCCGATTATGCCGGAGGAGTTTTTTGAGGCGGTGGATGAAGTAAGGGAACGCATGACCGGGATAGGCAAAATACAGGCATACCGGGAGGGGGTCTTGTGTGAGGTTGTGCAGCGCGACGTCCTATACCTTATGGCGGATGGCAATACAGTGCAGATTTTTACGGAACATGCGGAGTACCGGAGTAAGAAGCCGCTCAAGGAATGGGCGCAGGAGTTAGATGGACGGATGTTTTTTACATGCCACAGGAGCTATATCATTAATCTAGGGAAGATTGCAGAGATTGAAAAAGATATGGCAATTCTTATCAATGGGGAAAGAGCGCCGGTTGCGAGGAGGAAACGGATGGATTTGCAGCGGGCTTTTATGGTATTTGATGCGAAAAGGAGGTAAGGGATGCTGTGTCTTTCGGTTTCCTCGGGTAACAAATATCTGGATGGGGGATAGGCATGGTGCATATATGGGCGTTAAGTTTTAGCTTATTGACGCAGTTAGAATTTTTTTCTTTTTATTACGTTATCTATAAAAAAGGATTGCAAATTACGAAAAGAAAGGCGACAGGGCTGGCGTCTGTTTTGCTGCTATTGTTGTTAGCGTGCCTGTTCTGGCAGGAATGGATGCTGGATATAGGCTTGGTATATCTTATCAGCTTTTTGGTGATGTTTTGCCTGTTTCAGGTATCGTTAATAGAAAATATAAAGCTGTGGCTGGCAGCGCTGATATTTTTAGTGCTGGCAGAAGGGATGGTGGATAATTTTATCCGTATTTTCCTCAACGTTGGAGAAAATGATACGTTGTTCCTTTATTTAGCATGTGTGGTCGCTTTGCTGTGGACGTATCACGGTTTTGTTGGGAGAAAACTGAATATGGATATGTTCCGCCTGCCGCGGCGTATTAAGGTAATTGTCGGCATAATGGCGGTTGTGCTGGTGCTGGTAATGAATTTTATGAGTTTTCTGCTGTTTGAATTTGTGGAACACAAGGCGGCAAGGGTAGGAGAAATATTTTTATTCCTAGGAAGCGTCGCGATCTGTGCGCTCTTGTTTTCGTTGATTTATTCGTTTAACGTCACACAGGAATATTCTATGCAGGCGGAAATATTAGAGAGGCAGAATGAGCAGCAGCGGGAGTATTTTGAGCAGATGTTGAAAAAGGAACAGGACACAAGGCAGTTTCGCCATGACCTTATTGCAGAACTGCTGGAACTGAAAAATTATGCTGAGGAAAGGGAATACGAGAAGCTGAACGATTATCTGTCAGAGATGCTGGGCGAGGTTTCTGCAATCAGCAAACGGCAGTTTGATGTGGGGAACGATATCGTGAACACAGTTATCAATTACTATTTTCTGCCGTTGTGCGAATCCTGTAAGGTTAAAGTGAAAGGATATATGCGGGAAGAACAGACCGTTTCACAGAGGGACCTTTGCATTATAATATCCAATCTTGTGAAAAATGCGGCGGAGGCCGTGGAACATGTAAAGGAACATAGCAGGGAAATCCTCTTTGAAGTCTGCCAGGGGGAGAAATCTTTAAATATCCATCTGGAAAATACCGTGGAAGGGGAGATAAAAATAAAGGATGGGCTTCCCCTTACCACGAAAGCAGATAAAAAGAACCATGGGCTTGGGCTTTTGAATGTGAAAACCATTGTCGGGAAGTATGGGGGAAGCTATAGCTGTAAAATAGAAGATGATCGGTATATTGTGGATATATTTATCAAAAACTGACCGTTCGCATAGTTGGCCGACCGTTTGCATTGCCAAGGGTTGCAAAGGAGGGCGTTTTGGAATAGACTGCTAATATAGCTTAGCGGTCTGTTTTTTTATCTTATAGGAAAGACCTTTCCACGCTAAAGCGTGAAAGTATCTTCCTAATAAGATAAAAAATAATATGCGCACTCGCATAAAAGGAGGAATTATGAGGAAAAGAGATTATATCGTAGGAGCATTCAGTTTTTTATTGTTATGTTTTTCGGCAGGGTTATTGGTTTACAGCGGCTGCCTGAGGGACGCCTATATGGACCTGGAGATGCCTGCCTGGCTGGACGTGGGCTTATGGGCGTTATTGGCGGTTGATTTTATCTTATTTGCAGGCTGCCTTAGCTGTTTCATCTTAAAGGCTGCCTTAAAGGAAGCATATCAAAGGTTTTCCGGTATTTTGCTGGCGTCATTTCTCATTTGTTTCGTGCTGAACGCCGTATGCTCATGCTCGTTTTACAGCTTTGCCAGCGGGCACAAGATTTTTGGGGGTGCGGATTATATTGCTGACGCGTGGCTTCAAGGGGTTAGTTTGGAGGATATGGAGGAATTGATGGCAGATGCCAGGGATGATGTGGTGGTTTACATTGGCAGGGAAGATAGTAGGGAATGTAAGGAATTTGAAAAGGATTTTTCGCGGGTCCTTGAAGAGCATTCCGTAATTACGCCAACGTATTTTACAGACCGGGAGCAGGGGGACAGCGAGGAATTGGCAGGGTTTTTGGCAAATTATGGGATAGATGGAGTCCCATGTGTGTTTTTTATCAGCGGGGGAGAGGTCGTGCAAAAATGGGACCGTCCCTTGGAAAGCATTTCTGAGATAGAAGCTTATCTTTGAGTAAAGGAAGGAGGATGCATATGAAAGGGTTCAGGACCATTGCTGTGCTGTTGTTCTCAGCGGCGTTAGTTTTTCTAATCATGGAGGGGAACGCCGAGTTTCGGCAAAAGGAGGCGGCGGGCAAAGTAACGGCTCCGCTTGAGCGTGGAGACATACCAAAGCTTCATATGCGGCAGGAACAAAAAGACCTGTGCATAGAGCTAAACCGCGTCGTTTTTGAAAAGAAGCGCGTCATCCTTGACTATACGCTGGAATCGCCTGATTTATCCCAATATGAGGAATTGATTGTGAGGTTCCAGAAAGGAGAGCTGATGGTAGGGTGCGCGGTTGGTTTTGCGGTGGAGGAGGCGCCCGAAAAAAAGCGCATGGTTGCCTATGTAGACACAGAGGGGGGCTTTTTTTCACGGGAAGACGTGGGGGAGGAGGTTGTGTTTGTGTTTGAATCCCTTTACGGGGCAAAGCTCAACTCAGGCGTGCAAATGTCGTTCCCGGTAACCATTGAGAAAGTTTTTGCGGCACAAACAGTGGAAGTTAATCAGGGATTCCCGTATGAAGGAGGTTCGGCCCTTGTGCAGTCAGTTGAGGTTTCCCCGTTTTATACAGATGTGCGTTATGTTGACAAGGGGGCTAAGGAAGCTTTCCTGACGGAATTGTATGGATGGGAAGTCGTGGATGAATCTGGGAAAGCGCTGCAATGCTTAGGAGGAGGCGGCAATGAATATCATTATACGGCGCTGCCGGAGGGGTGTAAGGAAATTGGGCTGACGCTCATCCAATATAAGCAAGACGCCTCTTACGATAAGCTGGGGGAGATGGTGGAAATACCTTTGCGTTGATGTGCTGCCGCAAGAAAGGAGCGCGACATGAAATTACAGATAAAATTGATCTGCGCCGTTTTACTATGGATGGCTGTTGTCTTCGCGAACTGCGCGGGGAAGCCGGCAAAGAAAACGCCGGAGCAGCCGTACACAGTGGGCGTGATAGACAGCGCCAATTTTGGGGGCACCTATCTTTATCTGCTGGATGGAAGCCTCAATGAGGCGGACACGCTCAGATGCCCTTATTCCGGGGTGGGGAGTTTTGGATCTGCGCCCATCCAGGTTTGGGACGGCGTGCTCTATGAGGCATGGTTTGGAGATACGGTAAAGCCTTACAAATGCGCGGTCGCAGCCATGGATTTACAGACGGGGGAATGGAAGGATTACACCTTTGAAGATGGTATAATAGAGGATTTTCGGGTGAATGAGAAGGGGATTTTCGTGTTAAGCAATGGGACTGGGCCAAGCGTGGAATACTGCCCCTTTGCGGGGGAAGGGAGCGTTTCCATCAAACTGCCGGAGAGGACGGGGCTTAGCATTAGCGTCAATGGGTATGACGTGTACCTTATCTTAGATGAGGCGGCATATAAGGATGGTCATGAAATGCAAAGCGAGAAGCATTTCCTGTACCGCATAAATGTCAAGGAACAGAGCCAGCAGAAGGTCCTTGATGTGACGGAATCCCTGGGAGGGGGCACGCTGGGATACACGCTGTGGCAGGATGGCAAAATGTATATCCCCAATGAAGATAAGCTGTGCATTTATGACCCTGGGAAGAACCAGGTGCGGCGGGTCGCGCTTCCCGGCAGGGAAGCCTGTAAAATCCTTGCTGACGGGGAATGGCTGTACGTGATAGACGTTTTTGCAAATGAGACGGAGACGGACATTTACCGCTTTAACCCCCGGACGGAGGAAGTCGAAGATTCCTACCACATAAAGGAAAGCGCCATGCAATGTTATATGCGGGATGGGATATTCTATGCATTGCAGCAGGAGCCGGACACGAAAGTCTGCAAATACCAGCTTGCGGAAGATGGGACGTGCAGGAAAATGGAGGAGGCAGTGATTGACGCGGAGGCAGGCTCCGGCTATAGGGTTTCTGATTTGTTTGTAAAGTAGCACGGGCCTTGTATAGATCTTCGTGCGAGTGCGCATAGCAAGAGGTAATGGCAGAAAGGGCAGGGTATGGATAAAATTGGCATGTTTTCGTTCTGTTTGCTGACAATTGCAGAATATATTTGTGTTTACATGGCGGTGTTTGAAAAGAAAGTGCAGGTTGCCAGGAAGAGACGCCCAGGGCTTTTGCTTTGCTTGCTGGCATTGTGCCTTGCATGCGCGGGCTGGCAGGGATGGCTGTTTGATTTTAGGCGGGTATTGCTGTACCTAGCCTGCCTGCTCATATTATTTTGCCTCTTTCCCTTGTCTTTTGGGAAGAACCTGCAGTTGTTTGGGGCTGCGTTTGCAGCCCTTGTGCTGGTAGAGGGGATTTTTGCCTGCATCCTTAAGGTATTTGCTGATTTGGGAGAAACCATGGAGATGAACGCCTATGTACTCCTTGTCCTCCTTTTGCTTTGGGGGTATGATCTCATAAAGCCGAAAAGAGGGCGTAACGGCGTCCTGGGCGTGTCCGTGCGTTTCAAAGTGGCGGCATCTGCCATGGTATATGTTTTGGCGCTGTTGATGAATGTAATTGGCTGGTTTTTCATAGAGTCGTCTTATTTCTATGGCGCGGGGGCAAAAATCGTGGGGCTGTTTGTTATTTTGGGCAGCATCGCATCCTGCATCCTGCTGTTTGCGCTGATTTATTATTTCAACGGCACGCAGAGCTACGCAAGGCAGGCGGAAATTTTGGAGCGTCAGAACGAGCAGCAGCGGGAATATTTTACGAAGCTATTGCAAAAGGAACAGGATACGCGGCAATTTCGCCATGACCTAATCGCGGAGCTTTTGGAGCTGAAAAGCTATTCTGAGAATGGCGAGTACGCAAAGCTGGATGGATACCTGTCGGAAATGCTGGGGGAAATCTCTGGCATCAGCGAGCGGCAGTATGATGTGGGCAATGATATTGTAAATACAATCATCAATTATTATTTCCTGCCTATCAGGGAAACTTGTAAGGTCAGGGTAAAAGGCTATATGAGGGAGGAACAGGAAATCTCGCAGCGCGATTTATGCATCTTAGTCTCAAATCTCGTGAAAAACGCGGTGGAGGCCGCGGAAAAAGTGCAGGGCGGCCCCAAAGAAATTTTGTTTGAAGTGCAGCAGGGGCAAAAAACCCTCAATGTCCATGTGGAGAACACCATGGAAGGGGAAGTGGAGCTTCGGGATGGGGTTTTGGCCACCACGAAGCCAGATAAGAGGAACCATGGGTTTGGGCTTTGGAACATAAGGAACATTGTGGAGAAATATCAGGGATGTTATAACTGCATGTCGCAGGACGGTCGGTATGTGGCTGATATTTATATTTAAACTGGCACTTTTTTGGATACGCGCCGTGATATGGCGCCTTTGCTGCTTTCTGCGCATATAAAAACATGGCGCCCCTGGTTCATACCGGGGGCTTTCTTTTCATAAAATAAAAGGAAGCATTGGCAAAGGAAGAGGGAAGATGGAAAAAGAAAAACCTTCATGCTGCAAAAAAGAAAGCAGGCTGCGCCGACTGAAAGTAACCGTAATTTATGGGGACGCTCCGCTTATGGAATGCATGAAGCATGTAATCCGTGCAAAGCATAATCTCAGATAAAGGGGGGATTCCTATGGATAATAAGCGGGCGGTATTGTATTTAAGGCTTTCGAAAGAAGATTTACATAAGATAAGGGAGGGGGATGACAGCGCCAGCATCAAGAACCAGCGGCTTATGCTCACAGAATATGCACTGTCCATGGGCTATCTGTTGGCAGGCGTTTATTCCGATGACGATGAAAGCGGGCTGTATGATAACAGGCCTGGCTTTGAACAGATGATGGAGGATGCCAGGCTGGGGAAATTTGATATTGTGATTGCCAAAAGCCAGTCCAGGTTTTCCAGGAACATGGAGCATATAGAAAAGTATCTGCACCATGACTTCCCGCTGCTCGGCATACGGTTTATCGGCGTGGCGGACAATGCCGACACCGAAAATGCAGGCAATAAGAAAGCGAGGCAGATAAACGGGCTTGTCAATGAGTGGTACTGTGAGGATTTGTCTGACAATATCCGTTCTGTGTTCAAGGCAAAAATGCGGGCGGGGCAGTTTTTAGGCTCCTCCTGCCCTTATGGCTACCGCAAAGACCCCAGGGACCACAACCATCTGCTGGTAGACGCTTATGCGGCGTCTATTGTCCGTAAAATATTTGACTTATACCTGCAAGGGTATGGGAAGGGCAAAATCGCAGCTATCCTTTCCGACGAGGGCGTGCTGATCCCCACGCGCTACAAGCAGGAGGTCTTAGGAATTTCTTATAGCAACGGCAAACTGCTGCCGCAGACGAAGGCGTGGTCTTACCAGACCGTGCATAATATCCTGGGCAATCCGGTTTATACAGGGATGCTCGTCCAAAACAAGTATAACAAAGCGTCTTACAAGGACAAACGCAAAATAAAGATGCCCAGGGAGTCCTGGATTGTCGCCCCCAATACCCACGAGCCGATTATTGACAGGCATACCTTTGGTTTAGTGCAAGAGCAGTTAAAGCAGCGCACGAAGCCAGTCCAAAATACGCCGAACGGCTTGTTTTCCGGGAAATTGTTCTGCGCGGACTGCAAGAAGTCCATGGAGCGGCAGTATGCCAGGCGTGGGGACAGGCGATGTATCGGCTATATCTGCAAGACTTATAAGAAACAAGGGAAAAAATACTGTGA
>CATLBW010000076.1 GCA_949879775.1 uncultured Lachnospiraceae bacterium | reverse complement strand
TAAAGGAGCATACGACAGTCTTGTTTTCCACCCATATCCTCTCGGATGTGGAGCGTATCTGCGACAGGATTGCCTTTTTGCATGAGGGGAAGGTTACGCTCAATGGGACGCTTCAAGAGGTCAGGGGCGAGCGCTGGGGGGAACGTATTGAAATCGAATTCCAAGGTACAGAGGATGCACAGCGTTTTCGCGGCATTTATGGGGACAGGGTGCAGATGGAGGCAGCGACAGCCGTTGTTTCCCCAGGCGGGGGAGGCATGGCGGCGGTCATGGGGGCGCTGCTTGAAAACAATATTTCCGTCCGGCGGCTTGAGCGGTTGGAGCCGACCTTGGAGGATTTGTTTGTGGAGGTGACAAAATAGTGGGACAGTTGATGGCTTTTACGAAAAAAGAGGTTTTAGAGCAGGTCCGCACAGGAAAATTGTGGCTGCTGCTGTGTGGCTTTTGCCTGTTTGGCATAATGAACCCGGCAATTGCCAAGCTCACGCCCTGGATGATGGAGAAGATGTCGGGGCAGCTTGCTGAGTACGGCATGGCGGTTACTGCCATGGAGGCTGATGCAATGGCTTCCTGGGCGCAGTTTTATAAAAATATGCCGATGGCGTTAATTGTATTTTTACTCTTGTTCAGCGGGATTTTCACGGCAGAATACCAAAGCGGGACGCTTATCAATATTTTAGCAAAGGGGATGAAAAGGTGGAAAATCTTTGCCTCTAAAATGAGCGTCATGTTGACGGCGTGGACGCTGGGATGCCTGATATGTTATGGGATTACCTTTGGCGGCAACGCTTATTTTTGGGATAACAGCGCAGCGCACCATGTATGCTTCGCCGCTTTCTGCTTTTACCTGTTTGGCGTTTGGCTGATTTCTGTTTTTGGCATGGCGTCGGTTCTTTTTAATTCTCCCGGCATGGCTCTGCTTGTGGCAGGCGCGGCTTTTGGGGCCTCATTCCTGCTTGCCCTGTTCCCGGCGCTGAAAGCATATCTGCCGTCATATCTTTTCCAACCAGCAGAGCTCTTGGCGGGAAGCAAAGGAGCGGGGGATTATCTTGCCGCGATCCTTATCACAGCGGCGCTCATTGCTGCGCAGAGCGTCCTGTCCGTGGCTGCGTTCAACAAGAAAAGCATGTAATTGCACACTTTGGCGCGCAGAGCGCAATTGCGAAGCAATACTTTCCTCTTGTGCGGGTGTGCGTAGTTCCTTTAAGGTTAAAAAGCCGCATCCGTTAAAACCCAAAGTACGGATGCGGCTCCCTCTTTCGCCCATTATGGTGTAGTCGGTCCGGGGAATTTGTCTGTGCCAAACATATACTGTGTCAGGCGTTCTACATCGTCCGGATCGTAAGCTACGAGCTCCAGCTCTTTAATCATGGATTCATCACTGAAAAGATTGGTGATGGTGATATATTTCGTGAGCTGGGATTTCAGGTTCAGGCGGTCGCCCTGTGAGGAAACCAGCTCTACGGTGCCTTTGCACTGGTCTACAATCTTGAAAAATTCTTCTGTGTCTTTGACGTTAAAAAGTTTCATGGTACAAATCTCCTTTCTATGAAAACATTAAATGTATGGTCAGTGGACGCCGCCTGCCTGTGCAAAGCGGCTTCCAGCCAGTACCCTAATATATGCCTGAGAGCCTTATTTTATGTGAAAAAGGCTCTCGCTGCCTCATAAGCCTTTCTATGCTGCCTCCGGCAGGAGTTTTAAAAACTCTTGCGCCGATGGGGAGAGCGGCAGGCTCGGATTGATGGCCGCCACGATCTGCCGCCTGGGAATGCATTCGCTTGTACAAATAATCTTAAGCTCCCCGTCATCTGACAGACAGTAATCAGGGACAAAAGCAATTCCAAGGCCGATTCTGGCAAGGTCAATGAGAAAATCATTGCTGTTAAGCTCCACCTCGGGAATAAGCTCTAATTGGCGCTGCAGGAACAGGCTGTGCAGGAACTCGCTGGTCGTGCTTTTGCGTTCCAGCATCAATAGGGGGTATTCCCTGATGTCCGCAAGAGAAGCTTGCGGCGGTAAATCAATATAAGCGGGGTTAGCAATAAAAACATCCTGGAAGGTGGCAACGGCCTTATTGATAGAAGTATGGTCCATGCGCGAATTGGGATAGTTGGCAATAATCAAATCAGCCCGCCCCTGTGACAGCAAATCCACACAGCCCAGGGAAGTTGCGTTCGTCACCTTGATAGGGACGTCCGGAAACTGCTCATGGAACCGTTTCAGATAAGGGACCAGGAAATAGCGGCAGATGGTGTCGCTTGCCCCGATATGGAGCTGCCCCAGCCCAAGCGTATTGGCGTCCAATAATTGCGTTTCCCCCTTTTCCAGTAAATGGACGGCAGGCTCCACATGCTTAAGCAGGGCCTGCCCTGCCGGTGAGAGCTGCACTTTCTTCGTGCTGCGGATAAACAGGGGCTGCCCCAGCTTGCGTTCCAGCGTCTTAACGGATTGGCTGACGGCTGACTGGGAAATAAATAGTTTCTTGGAGGCTTCGGAAAAACTTAAAGAGGAAGCCACCTGGTAGAAGACTTTATATAGTTCATAATTAATATCCATAAATGCCTCCTGTCTGCTGCCAACCTTGTTAGGTAAAACTTGCTTTAATTGTCTTGCAAATCTAATTATAATTATAAGAACAGATTATAACTATGTCAATGGGGTCTGACGGAGTTTTATAATTTTGTATTTTTAAATGCCGACAGAGCTTCCAGATACAGGAAGATATAGGCAATATGCACAGAAAAAATGCGAATACATCATTGGAGTACGAAGAGTTATTGTGCAAAATATATAATAAAAGAGAGATGCCGACATGGAGCGGGGCATTTTGGCTGGCCCAAGGGCTTATCGTTCAATAAGGCATAGGAATCCCAATAATATCTTTTTGCATCGACACTACCCATACAGGTAGTTCCCATTCAAGGCAGAAACAGATAAAATATAGGACAAAGGGAGGAAAGTGATATGAGTAAAAACAGAGCAAAAATGCTCCTGGCGATTCTGCTGGCAGTCGGGTTGTCCTTTTCCGGCATGGACGGCGTTATCGGCATGGACGGCATGGCAGCCCAGGCTGAGGCCGCTGGGCAAAAGGCGACGGTAAAGTTAAATAAAACGAAGGCCACTGTCAATAAAGGGCAGAAAGTAACCTTGAAAATCGTCAAGAAAAATGTCAAAAAAATAGTTTCCACGAAATGGACGTCGAAAAACAAAAAGATTGCCTCGGTAAGCAGCAAGGGGGACGTAACCGGCAAGGCAGCCGGGAAGTCGACGACAATTAATTGCCAGGTAAAGTACCAGGCAAAGGGTTCTAAGAAAGTCTGCACCAAGAAACTGAAGTGTACGGTGACGGTAAAGAAAGCCGCTCCCAAGCCTGAGCGGCCGGTGGGGCCCAATCCCCCGCAGCCGGACGGGCCATTTAAGCCGCAGGAGCCTCAGCAGCCCCAAAGCGGCGCGCTTGTGCCCAAGCCCATGGCGGAAAACCAGGTACAGCAAAACCCTTACCTGTCCGCCGAGGAGTCTATGATACATAATGATATCTATAATTCCGATGTCACACAAAAAGCGATGCCATTTGGCATTTACCCTGAGATAGTGGAGTCCGTGGCAAATGACAGCCCGACTGCGCCGCCAGCGTTTTTCTATGATAACCGCGGCAACGCCGTGGCGCCTTACAGCCAGCTTATGGACAATGGAAGCGTGCTCTCGGGCGGGATTGCCATCCGTGACATGGACAGCAGCGATTTGAAGGTACTGGGGAAATTCCAGCCCTTCTTGCATGATAATGGAGCTAAATATGGGATTCAGATTTCCTATTCCTTTGTAGATAAGGAGAACTACCTGGTTGGCCCGACAACCCACGGCCATGTCATCATGGTCAGGACGTATGATGACGCGGGGAATATCCTTCCTGTTTTTGAAAAGAAGCTGGACGTGGACGTCGTGTCTGCAGCGGTGGGCACGCTGGGGGAGGATATTGACAAGAACCTTCTGAGCATTGCCTATGACTATGCGGGAAATCTCTGGTTTGTCACAGGGGGCTTCCATAAGAACCCATCCTACTCCAAGGCGGGGTTTGCAGGTTATTTGGAGCGGGAGTATATAGACCGCGCCCTGGCGGGGGAAGACGTCACAGACGCAGCGGCATATATCCATTGCAAGAAGCTTGCCGAAGGGGAAAATGCAGAGAATGGCATAGCGGGCCACCAGGAAGGCTGCGTGGTCCTGACAAACAAAGCCTGCCATCTTTTTGCCGCCGCATCTTCTGGCGTGCAGGAGAAGTGGAGCAGCCCTTATGAGAGCTCGGGCGGGAAAGGCGCGAGGCCGGATAAAGGAATCACCGGGGCCGGGCTGGCATGGGGCGGCGGAAGCAGCCCTACCCTGACAGACGAGATGGTATTATTTACCGACAACCAGGACGTGGTGAACCTGATCGCCCTGGACATAAAAACCGGTAAGACGCTGGTGAAGTCCCCGGTATTGGAATTAGGCAGCGATGTGGTTGTCTCTGTGGAAAATTCAATCTGCGTGTATGCGCCCAATGACGAACGGGCGTCCGTGCTGGTCTGCAACTGGTTTGGCGCGGGGAATGCCGGCCTTTTTGAGGCAGGCGCCGATTCTTCCGTCCAGTCATACGACAATATTTATGACAAAAACTGGCGGGAAAAAGGTTCCGCCTGCCTGATGCCGGGGGTGGAGCGGATTGATATTGTCAAACAGGAAGATGGCAGTTATAAATCTGAGAAGGTATGGGTCAGGAAAGACTTAAAAGACACTTCCATGATAAAGCTCTCTACCTCGGCAGGGTATTACTATGGCTATACCCAGAATGAGGAAACTGCGGAGTGGGGATTTATTGTCCTGGATTATGGCACTGGCAAGACCGTGATGTGGCAGCCGGTGTCGGCGAAGAAGGATTATAACAATGTAGCTGTGGGCATTATGCAGGGGAATAACGGGAACTCTATCTATTGCCCCACCAATTCCCAAACGCTTGTCCGCCTTCAGGACCGTTTTGCCTACCTTCCGTCACAGCCGGATAAAAAACTGGACCTTGTGAGGATGGAACGCCATGCCATGACGAAGGGAGAATTTCAGGAGGCGTCTGGAAGCAGCCGTGTCCCTGCCACTTACCTGATGTCCGCTGTCATCGATGGCGCTGCCGCAGGCAGCCAGACCTTGTCTTTCCGGGTGAATGGGCTTACGGGGAGCACGCTTAGGTATGCTCTGTATTACAGGGACAGATCCGGCAAACTGAATGAGTACAAGGACGCAGTGTTTACTGACAGCAAGGGACGGGTAATCGGCTGCCAGGAAAAACTGGAGGAAGAGAGCATCTATGAGGTGCGCTTAGAGGTAGAGGATGCTGGCAGGACGGACTGTGGCAGCGAGGGCGGCAGCATTAAGGCCACGGTGATCCTTGCGGTTTGCGATGATGCCCCTGCAGGGGAAATGGCAGATGAGGAGCTTTACGCCATGGCGGTAAAGGATGCGACAATCGCCCAGGAGGATGAAATCAGGCCCCTGGTGTCCCTCACGAAAAAAGACCCTCTTGTGACCTGGGACAGCCAGGGCCGGGTACTTTTGTGCACATGGCATAGTTATCCGGACAGTTACCCTAAGGGGGAGGTCGTGACAGCGCAGTGGGGGTATATCTGGACCTTTACCGATAAGGAGCTTGCTTCCCATGCCAAAGAGCTGAAGGAGTCAAAGGACGCAGTCATGAGGCTGAGGCAGTTAATCTCTATCGCGCCGGATAAAACGCACAGCACGGTGACCGGGCTGTGGGTAGATCCCTCCGACGTCATACGCCCTGCCTACCAGAGCGACGCTGCGAGGGGCGATATGTTTGCTTCATTCCCTGAAGGGCAGGAGTTGGACGCGCAGTTTAAGAGCTGGTTTGACCAAAATATCCTGGATTCCTATTATTATGGCAGCTATCCGTGGACGCGGCTGGGCTATACCTATGACTGGGCAAACAATGGGAAAGTGTATGGGCTGACGGAGTTTTTGGTTAAGAAAGGCGCGCAGGCCGAGGTAGCGTTTACGGAAACTACCGACGAATTTTTGCAGCGGCTTTATAGCGGCGCAGAGTGAGGGAAATGCTGAAAAGGTGTATGCAGGATGATAAGAAGGGTGAGGGGAATACTGAAAGGATGTATGCAGGATGATAAAAAAAGGAGGCGCCAGGGATGTGGGATATGTAAGGCCCAAACGTGCGGAAAAAAAATTCAAGCTGGCGCAGGGGTTACAGCAGGCCATTTATTTGTATGGCATTACCGGCAGCGGCAAGACAGCTTTTGTGGACGACATGCTCGCCCGCAAAAGTTACCATTATTATTCCGCCAGGGAAACCAGCGCAGGCCACATAGTGGTTCCAAAGGAAGATAAGCATTCTGTGGTCGTCATTGACGACCTGCATTCCATTATGGATGAAAGGCAGCGGGAGGAGTATGCAGGCGTCATTTGCCTGCTGCTGGGGCGCAGGAATGTGTGGCTTATTTTAATATCCCGCTGCACGATGCCCCAATGGCTTATGCCGCTCCATCTGGAACATACATTCCTTATCATAAGGGAGGAGGAGCTGCACCTTGACCTGACGCAGCAGGATGAGTTTTTTAAGAGGCGCAATATAAGCCTGTCTGCGGAGCAGGCAGGGAGAATAAGGCAAATTGGAAGCGGCAGCCCGTTGTTTATGCGTTTTGTGGCATTGGCGGAAGGGGATGTCGGGCAGGCCATGAGTGATATGTGGAAATATCTCTTATACATGTTTGAGCAGTGGGACGCAGAACTGCAGGAATTTATGATGGAAATGTCTGTGGTAGAGAGGTTTGACCTTCGGATGGCTCAGATGGTTACAGGAAGGGCAAATGCTCCGCAGATAATCAAAAGGGCGCTGGAGATGGGGAATTTTTTAAAAGAGAAGGACGGCATGTATGAATATAGCTTTTTCCTCAAGGATTACTTTCCGGCAATTCTGGAGAAAAACTTTGACGCCGGGCAGATGGCGCGCATTTATTATAACGCAGGCCGCATGTATGAGATGAACGGGGATATCCCCAATGCCCTTAAGATGTACGAAGCGGGGAAGGACGTCAAAAGCATACGGCGGCTTTTGACTGCTAATGCAAGGCAGAACCCCGCATGCGGCCACTATTTTGAGCTCCGGCGGTATTACCTTATGCTGCCGGAGGAATCTATATGCGGCAGCCCGGATTTGCTGGCGGGCATGAGCATGCTGCAGTCAATGTTGATGAACCGGAAAGAGAGCGAGCGGTGGTATCAGTTATTGGAAGGATTTGCAGCTAAGAGCAGCGGGAGCGCAAGGAGGGAGGCAAAAAACAGGCTGCTTTATCTGGACATCGCCCTGCCTCACAGAGGAGCCGCGCAAATGCTTTCCCTCCTCAGGCATGCCGGCGCCTTGCTGAAAGAGGGAAAGGCAGAGCTCCCGGAATTCTCAGTCACCTCCAACCTGCCCTCTGTTATGAATGGCGGCAAGGATTTCTGCGAGTGGAGCAAACGGGATAAGGAGCTGGCAGGAAGCGTTGGCAGGCTTGTTGAGTTTGTGCTTGGCAAATATGGCAAAGGGCTGGTAAGCATCGCCCTGGCGGAGAGTTATTTGGAAAAAGGGCTGGATAATTATGAAATCGTTTCGCTGGCGGAAAAAGGACGGATGCAGGCGGAGGCCGGCGGTAAAATGGAGCAGGTATTTGTGGCTGTAGGCATTTTGGCATGGCTTTCTGTTTTGAATGGACATGCGCAGGACGCACAGGATATGTTAGAAAGCTTCCAGCAAAAGGCCCGAGAGGAAGCGCCGCAGCTCCTTGCCAACCTGGCGGCATTCCGATGCCGGATTGCGCTTTATCAAGGAAAGGCCTCCCAGGTTTTGGAGTGGATGGAGGGGGCGGCCGATGAAAATAAGGATTTCTGTTCCCTGGAGCGTTTTTGCTACCTGACAAAGGTACGGGGCTATATACAATTTGGGAAATATGGTAAAGCTTATGGGCTTTTGCAGAAAATGGCCTACTATGCCAAGGAGCAGAAACGGGAGTATATCGCCATCGAATCAATGCTCCTCCTTGCTGTGGTAAAGTACCGCATGAGGGAAGAGGGGTGGGAGCCTCTTTTGCAGGAGAGCATCCGGCGGGCGGAGGAGTACCGTTTTTCCAGGGTCTTTTCCAGGGAAGGGGGGGCCGTCCTTAAATTGTTTAAGGCTGGCAGCTTTGCCTGGCAGGACGAAGCTTTCCACAGGCAGGTATTGAAAGAGTGTGGGGAGATGGGGCGGTATTACCCCTCCTATTTAAAAGAAAAAATGGACGGGGACATAGCCCTGTCGGAAAATGCTATAAATATCCTTCGGATGCAGGCGGAAGGGTATCGGGTTGAACAGATTGCAGAACGGCTGAATATAACGGCCAACACGGTAAAATACCATAGCAAGGAGACTTACCGCAAGCTTAAGGTCAGCGGCAAGACCGCTGCAGTGAATGAGGCGAAAAACCGTGGGTGGATTTGAGCCCGCGGAGGGGAAAACAAAAAATAAAAAATATACGATAGATGTTAAAAGCAATGTGTTGGGCTGTGTAAAAAGAGGCGTAAATCCAATAAAATCAATGGGTTGACGCCTCTTTGGCTTTTTAAGCGGCCACGTTTTGGATAAAAAGCGCCAAATATCTTTTAGCATGAATGATAGAATTAGTAAATATTCCCTTGAACTAAGTGGAAAGTTCTGATATAATGAACATACTTTATATACAAAATCAACAAATAACAATGGCTATAGCTTGGACAAATATATAAAATCCCCAAGAGGGCTTAAATATTTTTGGGAAGCATCTGTCACTTTGTATAATGACCCAAAAGCAAAGCGGCTTTCAGTCAGCGTATTTGGCCAAATTTAGCGGGAATGCCAGATTCCTGCTGCGGGGGTTCCTGCAGCGCTATGCAGAACCTCTGCAGAAAGATTTGTGCGGATTGTATCAAAGGTACTTGCAACTATTAACAGTATGGAGGGGCAGACGGAGAAGTTTCTGGCAGGGGGAGTCCGATCCATACCACCCGGAAAGCATGGGAAAACCCTCTCTGGTTTTCCCTATGATGTATGAGGTGAATGCTTATGAAGAAGCGAAGTGTTACAAAGTTGTTAAGCTATGTGCTGGCATTTAGCATGGTAGCGACAGCAGCGCCTGTGACGGCATGGGCGAAGGAAGCCCCGGCTGCAGAAGAAGCGGCGGGCAGCGAGCTTGAAAGTATCGGTGAGGAAGCGGCGGGCAGCGAGTCCGAAGGCATCGGTGAGGAAGCGGCGGGCGGCGAGTCCGAAAGCATCGGCGAGGAAGCGGCAGGCAGCGAGTCCGAAGGCGCCGGAGAGGAGGTTGCGGAGGATCAGGATGACGCTGCGGAAAGCGTGCAGGATTCGGGCGGTGAGGCTGCAACAGACGGCACAGAAGGCCCTGCGGCTCCAGATCCGGATGAGGTTACGCCGAGAAAGGTTGCTGTAGACGGGAGGGCTGATGCGTGGACCCAGGACCCGGCGACGGTAATCGGAAATGACGCTGTGCTGGATACGAATATGGGCGGCAAATTCCTGTATCTGAAGGCAGGCACAGGCAATGGGAACAGCGCGAATAACCCAGCGCAGTACCCAGCAATGTTTGTGCACCCGAATGCCTTTGATTTTACAAAAGAGGGATATTTTGAGTTCCAGGCATGGCCTATGGGAAATGCGGAGTATAACCGTTTTGGCGTGTACCTGGATTATAAGGATCCCGGGAACGGCATGTTCCTTGGGTTTGATAAAGGCGGATGGTTCTGGCAGAAGTATCAAGGTGGGGATGGAGACTGGTACAAAGGCTCCCGCACACCAGCGCTGAAGCCGGGGGATTGGACGCCGGTCCGCATTGACTGGACCGCCGATGGCAAGTTCACCCTTACTGTGGCTGGGGAGACGGTCTTCTCGGAGGAGCCGAGCGGCCTGACGCATAGTGCGGAAGGGAAGATTGGCATAAAATGCAGCAGTTATAATAGTGGGGAAGCGATCGAAACCACTACGGTATACATGAAGGATATTTACTATACGGGGCAGGCTGAGACGGCGGATGGCTACTACATTACAGGAAAGGTAGTGGATGAAGATGGCAATCCAATGGAAGGCGCGCAGGTAAGCATCGGCAGGAGCAAAGTCGAGACAGGCGCGGACGGGGCCTACAACGTGGAAGTTCTTGATGGGACATATACGATTAAGGTTTCGAAGACAGGGTATTCTGACGTCAGCACAGAGGCAACGGTCGAAGGCGGCAATGTGGAAGTGGAAGATATCGTCATGTTTACGAAGACGGTTACGAAAGTAGAGACGCTGCAGACGGATGCGATGTCTGTGCAGGTGGCAAGGGACTTCCCCAGCATTGTCCAATATGACATGAAGCAGGGCAGCCTTGAGGGCAAGACTTTTTATGGGCAGCCAGATAGGATTAGCGCCATTAAGATTAATGGCACGACGATTGCAGTGAGGCCGCAGGATGTAAAGGCGACATTCACAGACAACAAAGCGACTTACATAATGTCCTTGAAGGGGAAGGATGTGGACTGCGTCATTACGGCGGTTATCAGTGTGGAAGGCAATACCGCGGCGTTTGATATTACAAAGGTCCAGAACAATTTGAAAAATTTGGATGAGAACGGGTATGCGCTGTATCCGGTCCAGACAATTGAGATCCCGAACCACAGTCTGCTCTCCGTCAATAGCGGGCAGGCAAACGCACATTTAAAAGGGGCGAAGATGTCCAGCAATACGAGGGTCAGCGGCGACAAGGACTTTGATGTGGTAAAGGGCATGAAGCTCTCTGGCAACAAGGACTCAGAGGACTTTATCTACGGTTTCGTCAACAATGATGAGATGAGCGCAGGCTTATGGAGCAATTCAGAGAACCAGGGAACACATGTGGCTGCTAATATACCTGCTGGAGGCGCCAGCAATACCCGTGTCGTTGCGACTGCCTCTGAAATGGACAATGGCGAGACTTCCCTGGGTCTTGCGAGCGCGATGTGGTATTACGACAGGAAGGTGCGCACAGACGTTGTGGTCGGCAATGACGATAAAGGCAACAGCCAGACAGAGAAGCGCACTTATGTGGTAGGGCACGAGATCATGCCAAGCGCTAAAGTGGTTATCACAGGGGATGAGAATGAGGACGGCGATATTGACTGGCAGGACGGCGCAGTGGCGTTCCGCTCCATTATGCATAACCCATTTAAGAGCGAGGAAGTGCCGGAGCTGGTTAATTACCGAATCGCCATGAACTTCGGCAGCCAGGCGGCGAACCCCTTCCTGACGAACCTGGACGGCGTAAAGCGTGTTTATCTGAACACCGAAGGCTTAGGGCAGGGCGTCTTGCTGAAGGGCTACGGTTCTGAGGGCCATGACTCCGGCCATCCGGATTACGGCGACATTGGCTGGCGCATTGGCGGTGCGGACGACATGAACAAGCTTTTGGTAGAAGGCAAGAAAATGGGCGCGCTGTTCGGCATCCATGTGAATGCAAGCGAGATGTACGCAGAGGCGAAGGCATTTAGCACTGAGCTTTCCAGAGGGTATCAAGGGATAGACTCAGGCTGGACCTGGTTAGACCAAGGGGTCGGGATCAATTCCCGCTATGACCTGGCGACAGGGGCAAGGGAATCGCGTTTCCGGGATCTTTATAGTAAAGTAGGCAATAACCTTGATTTCATTTATGTAGACGTATGGGGGAACGGCGTATCCAACAGCGGCACAGATGGAGAGTCTTTTGAGGATGCATGGGCTTCCCGTATGCTTTCCCGTGAGATTACCGGCCTTGGCTGGCGTATGGCGACAGAGTGGGGCCCGACCCAGGAGTATGACTCTACGCTGCAGCACTGGGCGGCGGATTTGACGTATGGAGGATATAGCTCAAAAGGGGAAAACAGCGAAGTGATGCGTTTCCTGCGCAACCACCAGAAGGATTCCTGGATTGCAGATTATCCCGCTTATGGCGGGGCGGCGCAGATGCCTCTTCTTGGCGGTCTGAATATGACAGATTTCGAAGGCTGGCAGGGGCGTGCGGATTTTAAGAATTATATTACGGTTATGTTCCGGCACAACTTGATCACAAAATACCTGCAGCACTACCAGATAGTGGACTGGGTAGACGGGACCCCGGTAACTTCAGCAGGATCACAGTGGACGCCGGAAATGAAGATTACGTTAAGGAATACGAAAGATGCAGCGGATAAGACAGAGCTTGTAGTTGAAAGAGGGGGCAATGACATCAACAACCTGGCAGAGTACAGGAGCAGGACGATTACATTAAATGGCGTGGTGGTTTCCGAAGGCGCGCCGACAGGCGGAGACGGCAGCAATGCTGGTAATGAGAAATACTTAATCCCATGGAACTGGGATTCCAGCGGCAAGAAGCTGGACGCAGCCGACCAGAAGCTGTACCACTGGAATACCAAGGGCGGGGAAAGCACCTGGACCTTGACCAGCGACTGGGCAGGATTGGAAAATGTAGTATTGTATAAATTGACAGACGAAGGAAAGAAAGACAAGAAGGTTGTAGCAGTTGTGGACGGCAAGATTACCTTGACGGGCATCGAAGCTGAGGTTCCCTATGTAATCTATAAGGGAGAGAAAGCACAGCTTGCAGTTGATTGGCAGACCTCTGAATATGTCTATGATATGGGCTTTAATGATACGGACATCAACAGCCACAGGACAGTGTCCGGTGAAGGCACGGCAGAAATCGTCGATAATGCAGGTTACAACAATATGCTCAAGCTGGAGGGAGAGGTTTCCGTTGGCACAACGCTTACCAACCTGAAAGCAGGGCAGAAGTATGCGTTATATGTGGGTGTGGACAACAGAAGCGATTCCAAAGCCCATGTGACGGTAAAAGATGGCGGCAAGGTATTGGGGACTAATTATGCCGGGCGGTCTTATGCACAGAACTATGTGAGGTCCGACCAGCACCATTCGTTAGACAAGGGCGGCCCTACAGTGCCGGGCACAAGGATAAGCTGCTTCCAGAATATGTATGTATTCTTTACGGCGGAAGGCACGACGGCTACCTTATCCTTTGACCGTGAAGCGGGAGCGGGAGCGACTTATTTTGATGATATCCGTGTCGTAGAGACGAAGATGGACCCGATTGTAGAGACCGATGAGGATGGCATAGCAACAGCCCTGTTCAATGATTTTGAAAACAACGCGCAGGGGATCTGGCCATTCGTAATCTCATCAACGGAAGGCGTTGAGGATAACAGGATACATTTGTCTGAGCGGCATGACATCTATACCCAGGCAGGCTACATGAATAAGGCAGTGGACGATGTGCTGGACGGCAACTGGTCTGTAAAGGTAAATGGGCTGTCACAGCGTAATAACCTCATATACCAGACGATTCCGCAGAATTTCCATTTCCGGCAGGGCGAGACGTACAACGTATCCTTCGACTACCAGATGGGAGGCGATGGTGTATATGAAGTCCGTTTGGGCAATGGAGAGGATCGGAATGTACAAAGCTGGAGCCTTGCAGGCGCAATAGGGAAGACGAAGCGTTTCTCCTTTACCTTTACGGCAGAGGAAAGCGAAGATTACTGGATTGGCATATACTCCACAACAACGCCAAGTGAGACGGGCGGATTTACGGACAAGAGGCTCGGCTTCGCAGGCTATCAGGACTTCATCCTGGATAATCTGCGGATTGAGCAGGGAAAAATGACGATTGATAAGACTTATGTAGAAGTGGAGTCTGCAAAAGACCCAATTTCCCTGAACGTATCATTTGTGGGCGGCGTGAACCCCAATACAAAAGTTACCTGGACTTCTTCGGATAACGACGTTGCACGTGTGACGGATGAAGGAGACGTATATTTTGTGGGCTTTGGCTCAGCTTTGATTACGGCTACAGCCAGCATTAACGGCAAGGATACTTCCGTATCCTGTATGGTGTACCTGAAGGAAGGTACTTCTGTGGGAGCTACGTTTACCGATGTATGGGCGAATACGCATGCAGGCGGGTCAGAGCCTGCGCCGAACGGCTATGCGCAGGCAATCGTAGACGGCTCCGGCGGTACCTATTGGCATAGCCAATGGAATGGGTTTGCAGTTTCCGAATCAAATCCTGCCATTATTACTGTAAAGTTCAAGGAAGATATTTCTGAATTTGCGAATATAGCGTTCCAGCAAAGAGGGGCCGGGGGACAGAACGGGCTTGTCAAGAAGTATGAATGCGTTGTAGGCTCAGGCTTTGATTCGGCGAGCCATGCAATTACAGGCACAGACGGCGTTGACCGGTTTACGACAGGCCCTGTGAACGCAGAGCAAACAAAAAATGGCGAGACAGAGGTGATCAGCCTTCCCGAAGGGACAAAGGGCAATTACCTGCAGATTCGCGTCCTAGAGGGGCATGGCTCTTTTGCAGCCATCGCGGAAATTTGGATTAACACAGAGGTTAGCTTTGACACGCCGGAAGAAAGGGCGTTCATGAAGGCGAATAAGGAGATATTCGCATGGGATGACCTGGCGGAGGCAATCGCAGCGGCGAAGGTTATTATTAACGCTGGCGAGGGGCTTTACTCTGAAGAGAGCTGGAAGGTGTTTGAAGAGGCATATTTTGCAGCAGTTGCAGGAAAAGATAGTACGGACAAGGCGAAGTTAGTAAGCTTGAGAGAAGCGCTCGTTTCGGCACAGGAAGGCCTGGTAGAGCTTACAGAGGAAGGCAAGGAGATTGAAGCCGCAAAGAAGGAACTGCAAGCGGCAGTGAAAGCGGCAAAGGCGGACTACGAGGGCGGACAGAAGGATTATAACAACACAAGCTGGGAAAGGTTTGAAGCTGCATATAAGGCAGCCCAGGCCGGGGAAAGCTCAGAAAGCTTAGCAGAGGTTAAGATACTGAAAACAGAGCTTGTGAATGCCCAGAAAGGTTTGACCAAGAAGAGTGAGGCTGAGAAACAACTGGAAGCTTCACAAAAAGCCCTGAAGGATGCCATTGAGGCGGCAAAGGCTGTATATGAGAGCGGGCAGGGCAAGTATTCCAATTCGACATGGGATGCATTTGCGGACGCCTATACGGCAGCCCAGGCAGGCGTTAACTCCGAGAGCAGCTCCAAGCTGAACAGGTTGGCGACAGCCCTTACGACAGCACAGGCAAACCTGAAAGAGGGTGAGGAAGGACCGGGCCAAGACCCAGACGTCGTAAATGCCCAGGAGGCATTGAAGGCGGCAATAGCGCTTGCAAAGCCTGTGATTGACGCAGAAAAGAAGAACTACACAGAAGCAAGCTGGAGCGCTTTTGAGGAGGCATACGATGCAGCGAAAGCGGGAGAATCTTCTGTAAGCCTGACAAGGCTGAAACGGTTAAAGAGTAACCTGGAATTAGCTCAGGCACGCTTAACGGAAAAGCCAGGGACTAGCACGGACCAGGAAGTGAAAGCTGCCCAGGAG
>CATLBW010000075.1 GCA_949879775.1 uncultured Lachnospiraceae bacterium | reverse complement strand
GTGATTGTAGAGGAAAGATATACATATGCTTCTTACCGTGACCCCGAGGGGCGGGGCGAGACAGTCAAGCCTGCGACAGAGGAGGAATTGAAGGCCTTGCGGGAACGTTCTGAGCGGGCCAAGCAAATCCGCGAGTTGAAAAAGAAGCTGGAAGAGGACGGACCTACTGGAAAGGATGGGGCGGCACAGCGGGAAAGGGAATGGTTGATAGCCAAGCTGATGCAGGAAGAAAAGGAACAGGAAAAAGATACAGCGGTTTTGCTGCCGCTTCTTTTAGAACGGCGCCAGAAACTGTATCAAATGAAGCTGGCTGTTAATGCAGAAGGGACGGACGCCATTACGGGCGAAGAATTGGATCAGCTTACCTGGGGCAGCCTGTCGGAGATTGAAAAGCGCCTTCAGGAGATAGACGCCGCAGATTCGGCCGCCGCTGCGGAAACCTTGACAGAGATTGATGAAGAACTCTGCCTGTTGGAAGAGACAAGCGTTAGGAATATGCTGCAACAGCGGGAGCGCTTTTTCACGCTTAACCTCATTTGGAGGACGCTGAGCGGCGCTGGATGGCAAGTCCGTATTATGAAAAAAGGGAGTTTTGGAGAGCAGATTATTCTGGAGACAAGCAAGGGCGCGGATAATAAGGCTTTAATTGTCATGGAATCGGAGGAGCGCCCAGAGATTACCCTGATGACAGAAACTTGCAGACCACAGGCAAGGAAGGATCTGGAGCAGATGATTTTGGGCGCCATACAGGATAATGGAAGTCCTTTTGCAAAAAGCCGTTGTACCAACCCTGTCAACAACTTTACAGGGCTGTCTGCCAAACAGCCCTATCCGGAGAAAGAGGAAGGGCAAATGGAGGTGCAAAGCAGAAAGATCTGTTGTGAGAGGAGCAGCCAATGAGTATTTCTTATTTTAAGAATCCTCCGAGCCGCATGATCTGCTATTATGGGAATACCAATGATGCTTTTGTAGATGAATCTCTTTTTCCACTTAATATCAGGCAGGTCTTGTTTCATGAATTGAAGAAAAGCGGCTATGAGCGCATCCTGTTCTATGCCGGGAATGGCGTCACATTTCTTGACAAAACATCCAAGGAATTGTGGAATGGCAGAAAAGTAGAACAGCAGGAAGCGGCGAAGATGCCGGAATTTTTGGCTAAATTTTCAAACTCGGATGCGGCCGGTTTGGCTGCTGAGGAGTTGGCCCCGATTACGATTAACGATACAGATATGTTGCGGGAAATTGATAATAAATTGAAAGAGGCCAAAATCAAGACGGCTGTGATTATTGAAAATGGCAGCCAGACGCTGTGTGAGTTTGCCAAGGATGGGAATGAAAGGCTTCTGGCTGAGTTATTAAAGTCCGTTGTACAATATGAACATGGCAAAATCGACAATGACAATCTGCTGATTTTTCTGTTCGATCAATTTGGCTCAGAGGCAGGGGCGGGAGACATACCGATTTTTCTAAGCGACCGGAATAAGGCATGGGCGCAGTATTTGTCCCCTAAGGCGCACGTTGCAGTCAGCCATATCCTTGGTATGCCGAATGCTGCGGAAATCCGTGCGATGTTGAATTATCTGCGTTTATATGGCGCTGACGAAAAGAAAAAGCTTCGGATTGCTATGGAAGAGTTACCGGAAATCAGCCATATGCTTTCCATCCGGCTGCTCAATAACCTGAATGCGGGAGATAAAGACTGGCTTTCAGGAGATGAAAGCTTTAATCAGACCATGCTTCAGGATTTAATGAAGTATTTGCACGGGTATTTTATAGAAAAAGACAGACTGTTGGATAAGGAAGCCTGTGAAATGGTTTGCAGGCGGAAAGGGACAATCCCTGCGCTTGAGAGGGTTAATCAATTGATTGGCATGCAGCCGGTCAAGGATTACGTGAAGCGGTTTGCCAAGATTAACGAGCATGCCCCTAAGCCGCCGGAACCTGCTCCTTCAAGGCTTTCTGTGCAGAAGGACAGCATAGCTTCACAGAAAGGGAAGGCAAAACTGCATTTGGCCCTGACAGGGAATCCTGGTACGGGGAAGACCACAGTGGCGGAACTGCTGGGCGAGATCTATTATGAGCTGGGTTTTTTGCCGTCTGGACATACCATTAAGGTGACGCGGGATGATCTCGTTGCCGGCTATATGGGGCAGACAGCGATGAAAACGAAAGCCTGTATTGAGCGGGCAATAGGCGGTGTGTTGTTCATTGATGAGGCATATATGCTGAAACGAAGTGACACACAGGATAATGATAATTTCGGGCAGGAAGCCATTGATACGATTATGGAAGCCATGAGCAGCCGCGAAGGTCAGTTTGCGGTCGTTGCAGCAGGCTACCGCGAGGAAATGCAGATATTTTTGGAATCTAATCGAGGTTTTTGGCGGAGGTTCCACGACAATATGATCCATATAGAAGATTACAGTGCAGATGAGCAGCAGAAGATTTTCATGCACTTCTGTGAGAAAAATAATTACGCAATTGCAGAAGATTTACAGGAAGCCCTGCCGCATTTTATGGAAAGCTGGTTCCGTTCACGCGATAAAAAATGGGGCAATGCCGGGGAGGTGGAGACTTTTGTTTCACAATTATATAGCTCATGGTGTAAGCGGGATGGCGATGAGAATGAGGAAGGGATGCCGGCGCTGACCGTTGCCGATGTGCCAAAGCGTCTGCGCGTGCATCTGGAAACAATAGAGGATGCGAAAAGGGATGCCATGGAGGAATTGAACAGCCTGGTTGGTTTGAACGGCGTAAAAGAGCGTGTCCGTGATTTGCGCCTGGAAAAAGAAATGGAGGGAAGCTCTGAGCCAGGGAATTACATCTTTGCTGGGAATCCTGGCACGGGCAAGACTACAGTTGCCAGGCTGATGGGCGATATCCTGTGCAGCGCAGGCGCATTGCGCCGCGGGCATCTTGTTGAGGCAAGACGTGAGGATTTGGTTGGAGGGTATGCCGGGCATACAGCCTTGAAAACACGAAAAGTGATTGAAAGCGCCATCGACGGCGTGTTGTTTATTGATGAGGCTTACAGCCTGAATGAGGGAGCTGGCAGCGATTATAATTTTGGGCGTGAAGCGATTAACACGCTTACGGCGGCAGTGGAGGAATACCGCGGCAGGCTGTGTGTGATTTGTGCAGGTTATGTGGAAGAAATGGAGAAATTTAGAAACAGTAACCCTGGTTTGTGTTCCAGGTTTGAGGATACGATTATCTTTGAGGATTACAGCCCGGATGAGATGGTCCAGGTTGTAAAACGATTTGCTGCGTCCGAAGAGAAGGCCTATGTATTGTCTGAGGCTTTCCTTGCTTGCAGCAGGAAGGTATTTGAAGTGTGGACCGAGGAGAAAGCCCCTGGTTTTGGCAATGCAAGGGATGTCCGGGAGTATTTTAAAGAGTGCCGAAGAAGGATGCGGCGCAGGTTATATGATAAATATCATGGAGAGTTAGAAGATATTCCTGAGGGGGAGAAGCACCTGCTCACTGACTGGGATATCCCGGAACGGGAAAAGTGTCTGTTGGAGAAGCTTCATAATTAGGAGGATAATTATGGCATGTACTTATTGCCCCGCATGTGGAGAGAAGATTAAAAATCATGAAGATGTCTGCCCGGGATGTAAGCTTGAGGGGCTGCAGTTGGATTTCCTGTTCGAGGAGGATTATAAGGACTGGGTGGATACGGCGGTGGAGCCGCATAAAAAGAGAATGATAGTAAGCAGAGGCGGTCAGTGGCGTTTATATGCGGATGGGACGTTTATACTGGAAGACAAGGGGGAGGATAAGGATTTTTTTGAATATTATGATACGGGGTTATTTTTACTTTGCGACGATTTACGGCCATGGAGAGAGTGTGCATCGCAAATTAAGCGCTTATGGGTGCAGGAAGGGATTACGGACTTGAATGTGTGTTTGCCTGCTGATTTTGAAAATTTGGAGAGTATGCGGCTTCCGGGCAGCATGGCATGTGTTTCCTTTAATTTCTCTAAGTCCTATCCGTACGAGGATCATGTGAAAGAAGTTTTTATTTCAGAGGGAACGGTTGAGGTTGACTTGAAAAACTGCCTTAGCCTCAAAAAACTGGATCTTCCAGGGACAATAAAAAAATTATCCTTATCTAATTGTGGATTGGAAGAACTATTTATACCGAAAGGGACTGTTGAGGTACATTTGAAATCGTGTAAAAACCTGAAGAAACTAAATTTGCCTGATGGAGTTACAAGTTTAGGTCTGAGAGAGTGTGATAGGTTAAAAGAATTGTCCATTCCAGCAGGGAATGTTGAGATAGATTTGGTCTGGTGCAGAAGTCTGGAGAAACTGGATTTGCCTGATAGTGTTACAAGTTTAAGCCTGAATGTGTGTGATAGGTTAAAAGAATTGCCCATTCCGGCAGGGACTGTTGAGCTAAATTTGTTCTGGTGCACAAGTCTGGAGAAATTGGATTTGCCTGATAGTGTTGCAAGTTTAAGACTGACCGAGTGTGGTAGGTTAAAAGAATTGTCCATTCCAGCAGGAATAGGTTGGGTATTGGTAAGACGGTGTAGCGATCTGGAGAAACTGAATTTGCCTGATAGCGTTACAAAATTATGGTTGTGGGATGCTAGTAGAATGTTAGAAGAAAGTTCGGATTCTCTTGGGAAAATAAAAAGCTTACCTGATATAGAGCAAGGGACTGTTGAGGTATATTTGAAATCGTGTAGGAATCTGAAAAAACTGGATGTGCCTGATAGTGTCACGGAATTATATCTAAAATATTGTGACATGGATAGGTTGGATGTGCCCGACAGTGTTACACATTTAATCCTAGAGAAATGTAAGAATTTGGATAGGTTGGATGTGCCCGACAGTGTTAGGTATTTATGTCTAAAGGAATGTGAGGATCTGGAAAGATTGGATGTGCCCGACGGTGTCACAAGTTTACATCTATCCCATTGTAGTATGTTAAAAGAATTGTCCCTTCCGGAAGGAATTATCGAAGTGGGGGTGTACGCGTGCCGTAATTTGGTTCGGTTAAACATACCTGAAAGTGTTGAGAGATATTATGTGATGGAATGTGACGCTTTGGGGTGGTCTGGAAGGAATAACTGGTGATGAAAAGAATAATTTGCCTTAGAGTTTGGGTGGCATAAAAATTTAAACCAGCAGTATGCATAAAAAGTGTGCATATTGCTGGTTTTTATCTTACTAGGACAAAAATAAATATGCGCACTTGCACAAAAGGAAATATGTCGCTAAAGCGACTGTGCTCGGCGCAGCAAATCGTCCAAGGTCTTCGCTTCGGTCCGCTTTGTTCAGAAATATCTTATCCTATTATTTCTTTGCACAATGCCATTGTGCAATATTCCATAATTGTTGAATTTGTAAAAATGAAATGGTAAAATGTGAGAAAAAAATTTGAGAATCCTCAAAGAAAGGGCGGGAAGGATATGGGGGAAAGAACAATAGAGAGAAGGCTGCTGTCAGAAGTTTTATCCATGTTAGGTGAATGGCAGATAGCAGAGATGATGGAAAAGATGGGAAGGGACACGGAACTGGGGAAGGCTCTTTGCCGGGTTGTGGAGGAAGACTGCCTTTGGGAACAAGATGATCCCTTAAGCATGGAGGATTTAAGGAAAATGCTGAAAGAGGAGCTGGATGCGGCGCAAGGGGTTCAGCGGGAATTTTTCAAAGAGCTGATTCAATTTGTGGACAGGGCAGAGAAAACAGATTCGCAGCTTTACAATGAAATTGGCATGAACCGCACATTGTGGTATCGTCTGCGGGATAATAAGAATGCCAAGACCAGCAAGGGTAACGTATTGAAAATGGCAATATGCCTGCATCTGGATTATTGGGAGCTGTATTACTTGGTGAACCTGTCTGGCTATTCTTTGCTGCCAAGGGATGATAATACGGACAGAGTGGTATCTCTATGCATCAGAAGAAAAATATACGATAAACGAGAAATTGATGAATTGCTTGTCGAAGCAGGAGAAAAGCCTTTGTTTTCAGTAAATTAAGTGAAAAAGGAACATACAAAGAGAGGAAGGGGCATATGAAACTGAAAGGAATTAATATCAGCAGCATAGAGGTATTTCGGGAACATTTTGACTTGGAGGAGGCATGGGGTAATATTGGAAATGGGATGTTATTGGCCTGCCAGGAGGAGTTTGCAAGGCAGAATGTAGAGGCGGCAAAGGAATTGGCGGGGATATTAAAGAGTTATGGACGGGAAGGAGAATTGGAGGAAAGGCTCTTCGTATGTTATGGCGATGGCGGGTGGAAGCAAGATGGGTTGAGGGAAATGCTGGAACCTTTGAGCAGAAAAAGCATAGACCATAAGGGGGATATCTTTTATTCCAGGAATGCCAAAGGAATTCAAAATATTCTAAGGACCGGCGTATGGAATGTGGAATCTGCGGCATTGTTTTGTGTGTTCCTTTTGTTGATGCTGCAGGTGAAGCCTATGGAAGTGGTATCGGCAGAAGATTTTAGGTTTATTCAGGAACAACTACACTCTGCGGCGGACAGGATGAAACATACTGTAAAGGCGGAGCAAGGTTACAGGATGTGGCCCGGTGGCTCAAAGGTCTGGTCCCTAAAGAATGGGCAGATTTTTAACCCTCAAAATAAGCGCTTCTCACCGTCAGAGGAGAAAATTTCCTGTTTTGCGTTTACGCAGGATTTGGGGGTTCTGGCTTTTACGGAACAGGGGGAGGTTTCGTCTTGTACGCATCCTAATAGGAAGTGTGAGCTGGAGGAGAAATTAAAAGGGAGAAATGGCAAAGAGAAACGAGTGTCTATGGTTGCCGCGTATGGCAAAATATACCTCATACTTATGGAAGATGGGGAGGTTTTAACAAATGTGCAGGACGCTTTAACGGGATGGAAGGACATCCGGTGGGTTGGTGCCGGGCAAAACAGTATTACCGCCGTGAAAGGGAGCAACAGGAATTTGCTGCAAATAGGGGCTGATGACGACCTGAATAATATGTCAGGGGTAAAAGCGGCATATACTAGGAGCACAGGGGGAAATTTCCGATATGCGGTAATAAAAGAAGATGGCAGCCTGATTATGGATGACGGCGTTCAGGAACAAGGCGTCAGCGTGGCGAATATCTGCAGGGAGGGATATATATATGCGGTGGGTTCCGAGATATTCATAAGGGACTTTGACGTAAAGGAGAGAAAGAAATGTAGACTGGAAGGAGAAGGCACAGTCCTTGAAACATGCCGCGCAGCTTCCCATATTTATTGCAGGATAGGTTTCGCAGGGGCTGAAAAAATTGTAACCCTGAATGAAGGAATGTTTGAAAGGGAATTTTGATTATTTTGAAATGAGTTCATGAAAGTAACGGAAAGGAGAGGTTGGAATGGTTTTTTATGTGGGAGGGGCGGTTTTCATCGTAATTGCCGTAATCGTGTGGCTTGTGCTAGCAGGAAGGCATAAGGGTGGGGGCATGGAAACAAGGCAAGCCCGGGAAGCGCATCGTAATGCATGTCCCGAAGCAGAAACGATAAAGGCTACATGCGTTAGTCCGGGGGTTCCCCAGGAACTAAGGGAAAAACTGCTGCAAACAGAAAGGAAGCTTTGGGAAGCGGAAGAAGCAGCAGCCCCTTACGAAAAGCTTTTTGAGGGGATGGCATTGCCGCTCCAAAAATTATTGGGATTGGCCCATTGTCCCTGGCAGTCGATGTCAAAAGAAAAAGCAGATTATTATATTTGGGATGTGGTTACAAATCCGTTGCTGGATGCTGTGAAAAGGGCGAAAGGGAAAATTGAGCAGGGGAATCTGTGCTTGCCCAAACCGGAGAAACCGTTTGAGGAAGAAAAAGTAAGGCAGGATATACAGCAATTGAGCGAGCGGCAAGTGCAGCAGTACATACGGGAAAATGAGCTGCAGATAAGTTCCAGGGAGATTGCTTTCCAGAAAACAGGCGCTGTAAGGGAATTGGGGATTGTAGTCAAAACCTTGGAAGATTTTGCCCGGGACAGGCAAGCGACGGAAGATGATTTGAAAAAGCAAGCGCAGAACGTACAGTCTATTTTAGAAAGGCATGGGATTTATCCGATGTTTGCCAAGGATGGCAGGCTCAATCCAAAGCTGAGGAAACGCTTCAGCCCGGCTAATGAATATTCGATCAAATATCCCGGGCTTTTTATTAAGCGAGAAGGAGGCTGGGAAGTATTAGGGGCCAATATAGGTATGGATGATGCAGAGTAGGGAAGCTTAGGGAAAGAGGAGACGGATATGGCGGAAGAAAGAAAAATGCTCAGCAAGGCGCAGGTAAAAGAGCGGATGCGGCAATTGGCAGAAGACAAAAAAAAATTAGAAGAAGAAAATAAAGAATTAAAAGGAATCAATATAGAACTAAGGAAAAGTAATAAGAAGCATGAGATTGAATATGGAAACTTACGGGAAAAATATGAAGAACTGAACTTAATAGCCGGGGATTTGGTATCGGAACAGTATTTAAGCCTGCAGGAAAGGCTGCATGAGATAAAAATCTGCAGGCCGTACGAGGTTTTTTTTGAACATATCGTTCCAAGCCTACAAAAACTGCTTGGGTTTGCAGAGGGCGCAGGTATGCTGGCAGCACAAAAGCAGGAGTATTATATGTGGGAAGTGATTGCAGACCCTATCATAGAAACTGTCAGGAATATGGGCGGGGAGATAAAGCAGGGGATGCTTTCCCTGCCGGAGGAAACAGGTGCGTTTGACAGGGAGGGAATGAAAGAGGGTATAAAGGGGGAGGCGCTGGCAGAGTTAGGAAGGTATATACGAGAAGATGGGCTGGAAGAAAGGCAGGGAAAAATTGCCCTGCAAAAGAAAGCGATTGTCCAGAAATTGGGGAACCTTATTTCTGAATTGGAAAAAATGGACAGAAACCTGCCGGTGGATGAAGAAAAGGTAAAGAGGCTGGCGCTGGAAACGAGGATAATTTTGGAGGCCCATGCAATTTACCCTATGTTTGCCAATGATAGCAGGCTGGAAGGCTGCCGAGGATTACAAAGACGCTTTAGCTCGCCGAATGCATATTCCATCCGTTATCCTGGTTTTTACATCCAGAGGGAAGGCGTATGGGAGGTGCTGGGCGCCCATATCGGGATGGATCTGGCAGGGATAGGGTCTTCTGAGGATTGATGCAGAATACAAAAGGAAGGTGAAGAGATTGGGAGAGACAGGCATATGGAAATATTTTGATGAGGAACCGGGAGAGACAAAAGAAGTAACAGTAGCAGGAGTTGATAATGGCGCTGGGGAGCTTACGGCTTGTGTTGCCAGGTCCCGTCCCGCTGGAATGGCTTTGAACGACCTATATGTGGACAATGACAGCCACAAATACCGGTATACAGTATATAATGATGAACGGCAGGTGATTGGAGAAGAAGCGGTAAAGTATGGAGAAATATATGAAAATTTTAAAGTGCCGCCGCAAAAAGCTGAGGAAGTGTATGGCACAAAGCTGCAAGGCGGGCGTACATACGAGTATCTGATGGGGAAAACTTTCTATTGCCTTATAAGGGATATGTTGAAGAATAAAGAAATTGTGGGGGATTATAAAGATAAATCTGTCAAGCATATCTATTTGTTCGTGGGGCGTCCTGCCAGCAGCGCATGGGAAAACCAGTCGAAACAATACCAGTCAATCTTGAAAAGATATTTATCGGAGCTGGAAGCAAAGCCGGTAGAGATAGATTACCACACGAAGATAAATGTAAAGTTCCATGTTATTGTGTATTCAGAGGCGGAGGCTGCAATGGCCCATGAATACAGGAACGGGAAGATTAGAAAAGGCGAAACAGTTGTGATCATTGATGGGGGAAGCAGTACGTTTGACTGCGTGATAGTGAAAGATGGAAGTGTGGTCAATGAATATAGCCGCCAGGTTGGCGCCGGGATGATCGAGAAGAATATGTTTGATATCTTACTGTTAGGAGAAGAAAGCGCACAGCTTCCAGTGGATGAACGTAAGGTGGAACATGATAGGAAGGTAGGGTATATTGATGACAATGAAGGGAACCATACGCTAAGGATCCGTAAAAAGAAAGAAATTTATTTTGGTGAGAATGGGGATGATGGGGACAAGTATGGCAGATACCCGCTCACATATAAGGACAAAAAAATTGTAAAAGATATAGATGATAAGTTTATAGAGCTTGCAGTCGGAAAAATGCCGGTGCGGGTGGAGCAAAGTTACTTGGAGGAAGACGACCCCTTTGGCGGGGACCAGGTTATAGATTACAAGAGTTTCCGGGACGCCGTGGAAGCCTTTTGCAAAGGGGCTGTTGCGCGGTGCGTAGATAAGCAGACAAATAAAAGGGTAAAAGTTGATCGTATTATCCTGACAGGCGGCGCAACGGTAATGCCTTTCGTACAAAAAATCATAGAGTCCACTTTTCATGTGAAGGAAAATAAAATCAAAATGGAGCCTCCTTCTAATAACCGCCATTATTCTGTTTCCAGAGGCCTGGCTTACATGGGTTATGTGGAATTGACGAAGCGTCAGGAACTGGAAAAAATTAAATCAGAAGTGCGCCAGGAAATGGAAGGTATGAAGTGGAAGCTTGGCAACCAAATCCGAAGTACCTGCAGTGATAAGATCTGGGAAGAAATTTATATAACACAGATGCGGAGATGGGCAAATGGGAATGCATACCGCACGCTCCGTCAGTGGGTGGACATGCCTTATACCATTCCGATTGATGCGCTCCGCCAGGATGTTGGGGGGCTGTTAGAGCGGGAAAACCTTATAGGGAATATAAATAAAATGCTGGAAGACGAGTTCAAGAAGCTGTTTCCGAAATCTGACAGCAAGTATAGGTACAGGATTTACCAGGAGGATATTTTAACTGCGTTTAAAGGTGAATTGGAGCAAATAACGGTGAGCTTAAATGATTTTTTGGGGTTCAAAGAGAAAGCGTCTAACTTCTTCAGTTTTTTTGGGGCGAAAACATTTAACTGGGATACAACATTGGAACAAAGTGAAAAACGGAAAATTAAGGAGAATGTGGAGAATAGGAAAGATGAAATTTTGGGCAATCTGAGCCAGCAGATAAGGCAGAAAACCCAAAAAGCAGAATCCCGGGTATACGATACGATCATGCAGAATATCAACCAGTCACTGGAAAAATATATGGAAAGCTTAACGCCGTATTTTGTAAAGGAGGCCGCAAATGTTAAGAATGAAAGAAATTGAGGAAAAGCTTTCCATGATGGAAAGCAAAGGCAAGCATATTATGTATTTGGCTACGGAGGATAGGGATATCCTGCAGCATGTTTTTGGGGAAATGGCAAGTTCGCTGAAAGAATATATAAAAGACAAAAAGCAAAGGGCCCATCTGCAGAACGTAAAAAGTGAAAATTTCTTCCAGGTGGCGCTAAGCAACCATATATTGGAAGACGCGTATGACGTTTTCGTCTTAAACGGCAACAGCTATATCCCAAATGGGAAGTTCCAGGGCTGGGAAGATGGACATAGGAATCCCTGGGAGGGGAGGGCGCCCTCCCAGGGGTATCCCATATTTTACATGCTGAATGATTTCCATATTATAGAAGCATCCACAGCCGCACATTTTTTAAAGCAGTTTTTGATGGCGGCAAAGGAAGAAGAAGCTTATGGGAGGTTCGTGCTGTTATTCCTTATCATCCCCATGATAAATATCCCCAAGGGGTTTGAATGTGAAATGTAATTGGTTGACGTGCCGGAGATGGAGCAGGAGGATATTGAGGAATACATGCTGGCAAAGGCTGAGGAAGAATATTCTGTAGCAGTTGGGCGCTGGGGACAGGCGGGGATTGACCCGGAGGTGGTAAAAAGGCGTATCCGCCAGGCGGCAAGGGACTGCAGGGGGATTTCCCGGCGAGGGATTGATGAAATTATTTCAGACTTAAAAGCAGAATTTGGGAGTTTTTTTGGCAGGGCAGAGGATAACAGTGGAATAGAAGAAAATTTGTATAAGATTGCAAAGGCACGGAAACGGATGGCGGTGGAATTTAAGAAAAATGAAGCCAGGTATGACTCAACAGTGACGATGATGGAGTCGAAGCAGAATGCCGTAGAGGGGATGAAGGAATTTCTTTGGTGGGTTGACAGTGTGAAAGAGGATTTTTTGGATGTGGAGAAAGCGTATGAATCTGGTAATGGGCCGCCAAAAGGCGTGCTTCTAACGGGCGTGCCGGGAAGCGGCAAAACCCAGGCGGCGAAAGAAGCAGCGTTTCGCATGGGAGGCTTGGAAGGGAATGTCCCACTGGTCCAGTTTCGTATGGATAACCTCTTAGGCGCCCATGTAGGGGACTCGGAAGCAAATTTTAAGCGCTGCCGCAAGCGGATTGAAGCTCTCGCCCCCTGCATTGTCTTAATGGATGAAATTGAAAAAACTTTTGACACGAGCAGCAGCAACAGTAACAATGATGTAAAATTAAATATTTTGACAGCGCTGCTGGATTGGATGCAGGAGAATAAGAAGCAGATTTTCTTTTTTGCTACCAGCAATAGCGTTGCCAGCCTGAAACCGGAGTTATTGCGGGACGGGCGTTTTGATATGAGGTTCTGCGTGTTCATGCCGACTTGCGGTGAATTGGTGGAAATTTTCCGTATGCATATGGAAAATGCCAACCGACGTGCTAAAGGGAAGCTGCTGGGGCATTTTGACTATAGGGAAGAGGCCGAATTATTTTTAGGGGAGATTACAGCGTATGCCAAGGAAAAAGAGAAAAACATGTTCTACACGGGGGCGAACGTGGAAAATTTGATTGGCCAGGCAAACCGTATCCTGAAGATGAAGGAGGGGAAAAGGGGCAGGGAAGTCCCTTATTCCCAGAAGGAATATCATGCCGCGCTCTTAGAGGCGGCCAAAGGAAAATATAATCAGCCTTACGGCATGACAAATATGAAAGATATTGTCAACTTCTGGCTGTCTGCCTATGAGAATAAATATACAAATGCTGGGAGCCTGGACATGTTTTCCTTTCTGGCTTACAATGACGAGACATGTGAATTTGAGGAAGCAGAGCTTCCGAAATTGACAAATACATATGACCTATATATGTTTGAGAAGATTTCTGCTGAAATTAAAAAGAGGCATAAAAAAAGAAAACAAGAAGGAAATGAATAACGGAGTTGGTCGAAATCAGGGAAAATATAAGATACAATGGAACTATCATAAACAACAGGAGGTGGAAGGATATGATTACAACGCAGCAGTGGCGGGAAATACGGAAGATTCAGGAAGGTTTAAAGGAACAGATTGGCAATCAAGCAGTTACAAAAGAAAGTATTGCGGCAGCTATGCAGCAGCATAACAGCAATTTGGACTATGATACCGCTCTTTTTGTATGCGAACGTATTTCAGACGGCAGGGAGGTGTTCTGCCAGTCCTGCAGCAACGAAGACTTGAAAGAGCCAGGATATACAGGAAGGATGCTGGACCGTATCACAGAAAAAATGGATCAGGAAGGACAACGGAAAGGCTTTTACCTGCAATGCATGGATTCTTTTGGACAAAACCAAAATCCCGCAGAAGAAACTGCTGTCCGGGCAGCATTGCCAGAGCAGGAATTAAGGGAAATTTTGATAACAAGGATGGAGCAATTTGCCAAATCAGAGGCGGCTTTAATCGAGGATATTACCAAGGATTACAGTCTGCCAGAAAGAAGCGGCAATTTTGAAATGGAGGACGCCGAGCTAGAGGATGAATTGTTTTTGTTTGCAGCGGCAGAGTATCTGGCGTCCCTGAATGGCATACTGCCGCTCGTGTTTGGCGAAAACCCGGAACTGTTGGGAATTGGTGCGGCTGCCCAGATGGCAATGGCGGAGTATGGGAGCGAAGGCACGGCAGAAAATATAAAATGGTATAAAGACCCCAATATCCTAGAGATTATAATACTGACAGACTTAAGTGCGGCATTTACAATCGGTTCGGTCGTTATTGGCGTTGCGGCAGAGGCTGTCTTGGACGCCATGGCGGCCGGTACCCTTGGGTTTATCCTTTCTGTTGTGCTGGAAGTGGGGCTGTGCATGGCGTTTGCGATTGGAATTATGGGGCTGTTTTGTGGGATTGGCTGCATTGTAGAGGAATGTATCATGAGATACCGGGAGCATAAAGCAGAGGCAAATGCAGAAAGTAAAGCGGCATCGGCATGGACACAAGAAGCAGAAGAAGGCAAATTTGTTTATAATTCATAAGGAGAAAATGGGATGAAGGAAATATTGACAGAAAAGGAAATTAAAATGGTAGAGAGCCTTGCACAGGAGATGCAAAAAGAGGCAAACGATGATATGTCTTTAGAGGAAAATATGCAGATTTCATTAGCAGGCAGGACAGAAAACCTGGATGAAAAGGAGGAAGTGTCAAACATCTGTAAGGGAATCCGTGATTTTGACGAAGTGCTGGGGCAGTTGGAAGCGGGAGGGGGTAAAGATGCTATCATAAAGGAATTGGAGCGTTCGGCATTAAATGGCAAAAGCACAGAAGAACAGTACCGTGCCCTGGCGGAAGCATTGGAATCATTTCAGGCGGACTTGGCAAGCAAAGGTTATGATTTTGAAGGAATGAAAAGCCTGGAGATAAAAAAAGATGAGGATGTTACGGAGGATATGCTGGATGGACTAAAAGCCCTGGTAGGAGAGTATTTGGACAAATTTTCCTTGCTTCATGGAGAGGCGGAATTGATGGAAAGCTTTTTCCAAGCTATTGGCGTTAAGGATTGCGAGAAGCTTTTGCAGGCATATGGGAATGAGGAACGGAAATATTACATGGCCCTTGCTATTTATATCCTTCATTTACAGGGAGACTTATCGTATATGCCTTTGGGGATGGGAGCGAGGGAAATTGGGGTGAACGTATCGGCTTCCTTTGCTTCTGCCAAAGCCCATATAGAGGGGGTTATGGGGAAAATCCCCAAGGAGGAGGTTTTGGAAAAACTTAAAAAAATTGCAGGCGCAGCCCTGACAATCCTGGCAGGCGCGGCAATCGGCCTGGCAGCATTTAAAATAGGGCAGTTGGTTTTCTGGCTGTCATCCATGGTATTTGGGTTGGGACTGGCAGGAATTTTGGTGGCGGTGGCGCTCTCTGTGGCTTGCCAGGTGAAAACGATAGATGTTTTGCTTAAGACGTGGGAGGAACTGAAAGAAATTACCTCGGATGCAAAGGAATATCTGGAAGGGAAGTATGTAGTTGTAAAACAGTGGGTTTTGGAAGAAGCTGTGCCTGCGTTGAAGGAATTCTGGGAAAAACTGAAAGAAAAGGTTTCCTGCCTGCCGCGGTCTTTTGGCCATGCAGAAGAATCAGAAGATGCGTATGAAGATGAAGGATTTATGGATGATACCATAGATGCAGACGTGGCCATGGCAGACGCATAGGCAATATCTAATAGCGGTCCTAAAAGCCTTTGGGTTTTTGGGACTTTTGTTTTCTTATAGGAAAGACCTTGTCACGCTAACGCGTGAAAGTGCCTTTCCTATAAGAGAAAAATAGTATGCGCACTCGCACAAGAGGAAAATATTGCTTCGCAATTGTGCTCGGCGCAGCAAATCGTCCAAGGTCTACGCTTCGCTTCGGTCCGCGCTAAGCGGACATCCGCTGGATGTCCAG
>CATLBW010000074.1 GCA_949879775.1 uncultured Lachnospiraceae bacterium | reverse complement strand
ACCCAAATCCAGCCTGCCGTCCTCCGGCGTCTCCCAGGAATAATGCATGGCCCCCTCCCCTTCCGGCTGGGGCGTTGCCTTTGCCGCGCCAAGAAGCAGCGGCTTTAATATTTCGCAAAAAGCCTCATAGGCCAGCTTCATCTGCTGACGGAAAACCCCAAAGGCGGTAACATCCGAGGTAATCGGCAGCTCTTTCTGTATGAGGATTTCCCCCCTGTCCACCTGTGGACGGACGATATGCCACGTAATGCCTGTTTTCTCGTCTTCCTCATAAATCGCCCACATCTCGGCATTGCGCCCTAAATGCCTAGGAAGCAGCGCCTGGTGGCAATTAATAAGCGCAAGGTAAGGGTTGCTTAAGACCTCCTCGGGGATAATCCAGGGATTGATCGCGCTAACCACAAGCGTTGGCGCAGCAATCGTTGCCAGACGTTTTGCCAGCTCCTTTCGGGGCAGCCATTGGCAATTGATGTCCTTATATTCCGCCTGCCGTTTTAAGGTCCTTGACTCCTGTTCGCCAGTGTCGTAAATGCGGCAGGGAATATGATATCCCTTAAGCGCCTCCGCGCAACTCAGCGCAAGGCTTCCCGTGCCTAAGACCACGGCTTCCCGGTATAGATAATCTTCTTCCCCTTTTGCACTTCCCCCTGCATACCTCCTCTTTAGAAAGACCCTGTCAATCTTCCCCCGCTGGTTCCTGGGCATCTGCGGCAGCCAGGCCAAACGGTTGGGGCACATATATTTGGGAAGCATCTTTTGAAGTTCCAGGACTACCTGGCTGTCACAGGCTTCGTTTGCCTGGTAGGCCATGACAATCTTCCCCTGGGTTTCGTCATATTGGCAGCAGCAGACGTCAATCCAGTCGATGCCGTTACCGGCATTCTCAATTTCCGCCAGCTCAATCCGGTGCCCCATATGCTTAATCTGCCAATCTTTCCTGGCAGCAAATTCAAGCAGGCCCTTAGCATTATACCGGCCGTAATCCCCGGTATGGTAAATCCTGTCGGGGTACGTACGGTTGCCGGGATTCTGGCAAAATACTTCCTCTGTCGCTTCACGGTTATTGTAATACCCTAGCGCAAGGCAGCTCCCCTTGACGCAAATCTCCCCCAGCTCACCCTTTGGCGCCTCTTTCCCTGAACCGTCCAGCAAAAGGACCTGCGTGTTGCCAAAAGCTTGTCCAATCGGTATCGTCTCCCCAATCGCAAATTCCCTGTCAAGGATGTAATAAGTGCAATTGCAGGTAATCTCCGTTGGCCCATAAAGGTTGACGTACATCGCCTGCGGCTGATGCTTCCGCCAATAATTAAGCGCTTTGACAGGCATCACTTCCCCAGAAAAAAGGATTTTCTGCAAATGCCAAGGGACCCCCTTGTCCCAAATTTTCATGGCCGCTAAAATGCTGAGCGCAGAAACAGCCCAAATACATGTGGTAATCTCTTTTTCCTGCAAATAAGCCACCAGCTTCTTGGGCATGGTAAACATATTCTGCGGCAAAATATACATGCTCGCGCCATTCTTAAGCGTACTGTAAATATCTTTCACGGAGACGTCAAAATCAAACGGCGCCTGGTTGGCAAATACCTCCTTCTCATCAAAATCGAATACTCCTTTAAACTGCTCAGCCAAGTCAATTACGCTTCGATGGCCCACCAATACTCCCTTGGGGACTCCGGTAGACCCCGATGTGAACATAAGATACAAAGGATCTATGTCCAAATGATCCCTGCGGATACCAGCCAACATGCCCTCGTCAATCCCAACTGACTGCAAATCCTCCCTGGAAACCACCGTCTGGCCCTTAAGCCAGGAAGGGACGTCCGTTTTATCAAGAACTATGGTAACTTTTGGCTTGGCAACGGACAACATTGCCTCTAAGCGGGCCGGCGGCTGCTTCTCATCCAGCGGAACGTAAAAATTCCCACTGTACACCACACCCAAAAAAGCTGCCAGGCAGCCAACAGAATGGTTGGTGATTACCGCGACCGGCTGGTTTCTCAGGTGGAAGGACGATAGGTACGTCCCCGCCTTTTTTGCCATAGTTAATAGTTCCCGATATGTCAGCTCTTCGTTGATATCCCCAAAAACAACCTTATCCGGAAAACGTTGTGCCGACTTTTCCAGATATTCTAATACGTTTACTGTCATATCACACCTTCTTTATATTTTTTATAACATCTGGCGAGTAAATATCACCAAATACATAGCCACTATATCATTCAATTGTGATGCAAATTTAAAGGCGGATAAAGGCAATCAAATACCCGGCAGCAAGATTGACGCTCTGCTATCTTGCTGCCAGGTATTTGGCCCCTCGCCGGGAAAAATTCGGCCGGATAAAGCTTCTGCCTTATCCAGCCGAAAAAATTTGCCGTATTCCTACTTTTGATGGGGCTTACATCATGCCCATCCCGCCTGCGCCTCCTGCCGGCATGGGCGGTACGTCTTCTTTAATGTTCGCCACTACAGACTCTGTCGTCAGCAATGTGGACGCCACGGAAGTAGCGTTCTGCAGTGCGCTCCTGGTTACCTTTACAGGGTCAAGGATTCCTGCTGATACCATGTCCACATATTCCTCCTTGGCTGCGTCGAAACCAACGCCTGGCTCAGAATCATTAACCTTATTGATGATTACAGCACCTTCTAACCCCGCATTGGCAACGATATAATATAATGGGGACTCAAGCGCTTTTAAGATTACCTTTGCGCCCGTCTTCTCATCGCCCTCTAAGGTCTCTGCCAGCTCCGCCACCTGCTTAGCCGCATGGATGTAAGCAGAACCACCGCCTGCGATAATCCCTTCCTCTACGGCTGCCCTTGTGGAATTGAGCGCATCCTCCATACGCAGCTTGCTTTCCTTCATTTCTGTCTCTGTTGCCGCGCCTACGCGGATGACTGCCACGCCGCCTGCCAATTTTGCAAGCCTCTCCTGGAGCTTCTCTTTATCAAACTCAGAGGTAGTCTCCTCAATCTGCGCACGGATCTGTGCCACCCTTGCCTTGATTGCATCCTTATCGCCTTCGCCGTCTACGATAATGGTGTTTTCTTTCTGTACTTTTACAGATTTCGCACGTCCCAACTGGTCCATGGTAGCCTCTTTCAGGTCTAAGCCAACCTCTTCTGAAATCACCTGGCCGCCGGTAAGGATTGCGATATCCTCTAACATTGCCTTTCTTCTGTCACCATAGCCTGGCGCTTTTACCGCAACTACGTTAAATGTGCCGCGCAGTTTGTTGACAATCAAAGTGGTAAGAGCCTCGCCTTCAATGTCCTCAGCGATAATCAACAGCCTTGCCCCGGACTGCACTACCTGTTCCAACAACGGTAAAATCTCCTGGATGTTGCTGATTTTCTTATCGGTAATCAGGATATACGGATCATCTAATACTGCTTCCATTTTATCCATGTCTGTCGCCATGTACGCAGAAACATACCCACGGTCAAACTGCATACCTTCTACTAAATCCAGCTCTGTCTGCATGGTCTTGGATTCCTCAATGGTGATGACGCCGTCATTGGAAACCTTCTCCATAGCGTCCGCCACCAGCTCCCCTACGCTGTCATCCCCGGCGGAGATTGCCGCTACCTTGGCAATCTGGTCTTTGCTGTTTACTTTCTGGCTCATTGCTGCGATCGCTTCGACTGCCTTGTCAGTCGCTTTCTTCATGCCACGGCGCAGTATGATTGGGTTTGCCCCTGCCTCTAAGTTCTTCATGCCCTCTTTAATCATCGCCTGTGCCAGGACAGTCGCCGTGGTAGTCCCGTCGCCTGCCACGTCATTGGTCTTCGTCGCCACTTCTTTGACAAGCTGTGCGCCCATGTTCTCAAATGCGTCTTCCAATTCAATCTCTTTGGCGATTGTCACGCCGTCATTGGTAATCAAGGGCGCCCCGAAAGATTTATCCAATACGACGTTCCTGCCTTTGGGCCCTAACGTTACCCTTACGGTATTTGCCAATTTATCTACACCGGCCTCCAATGCTTTCCTGGCCTCTGTTCCATACTTTAATTCCTTTGCCATGATGATTCGTCTCCTTTTTAGATTGTATAATTAATAAAATAAAGATGTTCCACTCGTTAAGCTCACCTTCGCCTGCGGCTTGCCTCGCTAATCTCCTGGAACGACCTCGCAACACGCTCTGTCTTCGCCTGCGGCTTGCCAGTCGCTAGTTGCTTTCGGTCTCTGTCTTCGCCTGCGGCTTGCCAGTCGCTAGTTGCTTTCGGTCACTTGCTTTCGGTCACTAGCTTTCGGCCACTATCGCAAGAATGTCATTCTGCTTGACAATGATGTATTCCTCGCCGTCAAGCTTCACTTCGTTGCCTGCATACTTGGAGTAAATTACCTTGTCTCCCTCTTTCACCTGCATGGTTATCTCTTTGCCGTCCACATTTCCGCCAGGACCTACTGCCACTACCTCTGCCTCCTGTGGCTTCTCCTGTGCGCCGCCTGTCAAGATAATACCGGACTTCGTAGTCTCCTCTGCTTCACACTGCTTCAATACAACTCTGTCTGCTAATGGTACTAATTTCATTCCTAATTCCTCCTTACCAGGTCTTCTTTCTGATTTTCTTTTCTATCCAAGGTTCACATGCCCGGCAATACAAATGCATTGCATCCTCCGGCACACTGCCCTATCAGGGTTATTAGCACTCTGTATTATTGAGTGCTAACAGCTTATGTACATAAATTTAGCGCTCTTTATTTTCTTTGTCAATAACTAATATCGTATTTTATAAAAAGTTTAGATTTTTCAAACTAAGAAAACAGCTTTTTCCTGCGAAAGAACCAGAAACAAGCCGCCACCACCAAGACGCTCAAGACAGACACAAACAGGTAGCCATATTTCCAGCCCAGTTCCGGCATCCCCTGGAAATTCATGCCATACCAGCCGGCAATCAACGAAAGCGGCATGAAAATTGTCGTCACCGTGGTAAACAATTTCATGATCCGGTTCTGCTCATAAGACAACGCTGCGTCCAGGGCTTCGCGGATATGCACAAGCTCTTCATACAAAAACTGCGTTTCCTCCGTCAGATGGCGCAGTTTATTTTCATAGACGCGGAAATAACACGCAGTCTCTTCATTTAACACCGTCCCCTGCGTTTCTTTCTTCTTCTCCTGAAGCCCGTTAATCCCCTCAACCATATTCAAAAATTGGGCGTAATCGTTCTTCCATACTGTCAGCAACCGTTTGCACTCAAAAATAGAGCGGTTGCGATTCCGGTTAATCTTGCCGCCGACAATTTCATGCTCCATTTCTATCAGGTATTTTTCCATCTCCTCCACTGCCTGCTGTCCCAGCTTTAAAATAATTTCAAAAATGGACTCTAACTTTTCCTCCGTTCCGCCTGCCCCACTGGATAGCGGCTGCCTGTGCAGTATGTTCTTCTCATCTTTTAATACCACCATCAAGAATTCCTGTCCATTCAGCAAAAATGCCGCGCTCATAATCTGCCTCTTTACTTTGGCATTTTCATGGAAACAGAACGCCCCATACAAACAATTCTCGAGGAATTTTACCCCCACCCAATAAGACGGCTCCAGGCGGCAGACAGACTGCATCAACAATTCCTCCGACTCACTGCGTTCTTTTTGTTTTAATTCTTCCCATCCCATAATATGGACGGCAATCCCTCTGTTTTCTGACATCATAAGTACCTTCTTTCCTCAGGGCGCAAGCACTCTATGTAAGATATCCGCCAATGGCTCCATAGCATTTACGGCTTCCTCAAATGTATTGGTTTGGGCGCCTACCTCAACGAGAAGGCTCCTGGGACGGTAATGAAGGTTATAACGGTAGCCTTTGAGGTATGTAGCACGTGCGAAGCCCGGATAATACTCTTCTGCTGCCAGCTTGAGCTGGAAAGAAAACGCCAGGTTATCCGCTAGATTTGGGTTTGCCAGATACGCAATATTACCATTTGCCGTTGTCCGGCTTAAGCCGTTAAAAAACATGATCTGCGCCGTCTGCTTCCCATTAACCTCCGACACCAGGCGGGTTCCCTCCGCCACACCGTCACGGTGCAGGTCTATCACTACCTCAATGCTTGGGTTCTCCGCCAAAATTTGCTCCAGGGCCGGCCCTGCATAAGAGTAAGCATTGTCACGGTCCGCTACGTCGTATTCTCCTGTGTGATGGAGTACATGAAAGCCATATTTCTCTGTAAGAAGCTGCGTCAGGCGTTCCCCTACTGCCACTACGCTGCTGCCCGCGTCTCCCGGCGCTGAGCCGGCATAGCCCTCCTGGGAATGGGTATGGTAAATCAAAATCTGCACATTCTCGCTGCTTCCTTTAAGCTTCATATCCTTGCCAAGCATCTCCTGTGCATTCAGCTCACTGCTGTCAATGGTAGTCGTGCGGTCCACCTGGTAGAAATTCTGAAGCAGATAATCAAAATCATTTAACTTTTCCCTAGGGATTTCAACTGCCTTTCCTTCCTGGGCTGCTTTTGCTGCCACAGCCGCCTCTTCTTTCGCCTCCTGCCCCTTTGGCTTTTTATCTTCCTCTTTCTCTTCCTTCTCTTCCTCTTCCTGCCCGTTTTCTTCCTTGCCTTTTTCTTTTTCCGCCGCCTCTTCCTGCTCTTGCGCCTCTTCTTTTTCTTTGTGGCTTTCCTGCTCATTTTCAGCCACCATGCCCGCATTCAAATCGCTTTCAACCTGCGTATCGTATTCTGCAATCGTCTGACTGAACGCATAGATAGGGTAAAAACCCTCAATTTTCTGCATAAGAAAGCTTTCTAATGTAAGCGGGGCTTCCTTCTGCTCGCAAAGCATTGCCATCATGCAATTCTTCCACGCAGACACGGCAATCCCTTCCCTGGCATAGCCCACAAGCTGCCCCAGTGCAGGCGCGTCGCCCAGGGACGCCATATTCTGGTAGCAGACAACTACAAACAGCACGCCAAGGATGCCTGCCAACCACTGCCTGTAATTTCCCTTCCTTTTTGTTTTCCTTATCAAAGCTTTCCCCATTTCAGTTATCCTATTTGGGGGCAGGCTGTTTCTAAGCTGCGCAAAAACACCCCTGCCAATCGCTTTAAACAGCCGCTCCCATTGTCTTAAATCCTTGTAACACTTAAATATATGCCTGTACAAATTATTTTATGCAAAGGCAATGTTCAATCCTTCTGACAAGGTATAGCTCAAACGCTTGATGGACTCATCCACATCCTTGGGGGTAACGAACATGGTGTTGAGCTGCGGCGAGAGAAGCTCCCGTATCAATTCATATTTTTCCATATCGTTCAAGGCATTTAACCCGGCGCTCAAAGAATGCAAATGGCTGTGCTCCTCCATCGCCTGAATCAACATCTGCATGGTGTCGCTGACAATCGTAGCCGCATCCACTACTGTGGGGACGCCGATGGCAATGACCGGAATCCCTATCGTCTCCTCCGACAGCCCATGACGGTGGTTGCCTACGCCAGACCCCGGATTAATCCCCGTATCTGTTATTTGAATGGTCCGACCTAGCCTTCTTGTGCTGCGCGCCGCCAATGCGTCGATTGCAATCATCACATCCGGCCTTGTCTCCTCAACCGCACCCCTGACAATCTCCTGGCTCTCCATACCCGTCTGCGCCATCACGCCAGGCACAATCCCGCTGACGGCATTGACCTCCTCCTCGCCAAATGCATATTTTCCGAATTCTTTGAGCACATGGCGTGTTATCATAATATTGTCTACCACCCTTGGCCCTAACGCGTCCGGCGTCACCTCACGGTTCCCCAGCCCCGCCACCAACACGGAAAGCGGCTCTTTTTTCTTAGGCAGCAAACGTTTTATAAGCCGCGCCAGCTCAACGGAAATTTCCCTGTGGTAATCTTCATCCTGACAATCCATATTTGCTGCTTCCAAGGTAATATATGTGCCTTTGGGTTTTCCCATCGCCTTAGCTCCATTTTCTGTCTCAATCACCATCGTGGTAATCTTAATCTCATTTTTCTTACGGTGTTCCTCCTCCACCCGCACACCTTTAATCTCTACGTTGTCTTCTTCAAATTTTTCTCTGGTTTCCAATGCCAGGTCGGTACGCACCTGAAACTGACTCATTCTCTGTCCCTCCAACAAGTGTCTATTTTGAATAGTAACATTTTTTGCAAAAAAAAGCAGAATATGTATTGACAGATAGAATTTTTGGGACTAAACTATATGAGTATGTTTACATTAGAACGTCCGTGTCCGGCTTTAATGGAACAACAGTAGAACACAGCCATTGCTGTGGATTATATTTTTGCGTATGGGAGGTGTACGGATTGGCTAACATCAAATCGGCAAAGAAGAGAATCTTAGTTACTGAGAAAAGGACAGCCCGCAACAAATCAATCAGATCTGCTGTAAAGACTTCGATTAAGAAAGTAGATGCTGCGGTTGCTGCAAATGATAAAGAAGCTGCTCAGGCTGCATTAAAGGCTGCGACTTCTAAGATCAGCAAGGCTGCGACCAAAGGTGTGTATCATAAGAACACCGCCGGAAGAAAGATTTCCCGTCTGACCAAAGCTGTCAACAGTATCGCTTAATTAATTTATATATTACAAAAAAGGAAGCCAATACCGTCATGTTGGCTTCCTTTTTTATCTTATTTAGGAAAGGCCTTGTCACACTAACGTGTGAAAGTGCCTAAATCCTTCACGTCAATGGATGTTCCGCAATATACTGCTCCATGATTGCCGCTGCCATCCGCACCAGTTTGGGGCAGGGACGTTTCTTATAATACCCTTCCGTACGCTTCTCCGGCGTTGGCGCCTGCCGTTTCTCGGTCAGCCCTAACAAGTCCCGGCAGACAATCGATCCATTCTCTTCTTCATAGGCTTTGGCAAGCTCCTGCACACGCTGATAATGCTCCGCTTTTTCCTGCTGCGCCCCAGGGGTATCATAGCCGTAGAGAATCCCTGCCGCCATAAACATCCCACTGACAGCGCCGCAGACTTCCCGCAGACGTCCCATGCCGCCGCCAAAAGAAGAACTTAAGCGCGCCGCAGCTTTTTCATCCATGCCGTATAAATCCCGGAAAGCGAGAAACACCGCTTGTGAACAGTTATAGCCCTTGCGGAAATTTTCTTCCGCAAGCGCCCCATATTTGCTATTTTCTATGTCCATACGTTACCCTCCTTAATAGGCGCCACCTGCCAAGCCGCCACTCAGTTCAAAGCATGTAAATTCTTCAGGGAAATATCCATAATCGGCGCAGAGTGTGTGAGCGCGCCGCTGGAAATATAATCAACCCCCAGAGAAATATAACGCTCAATATTCTCCTTCGTCACATTCCCGGAACATTCAATCTCTGCCCTATTTGCTATCACATCAATGGCTTTTTGCATTTCTTCCACGCTCATGTTATCCAGCATGATAATGTCAGCGCCTGCCTCCACAGCTTCCTGTACCATCTCCACGGTCTCACACTCAATCTCAATCTTACGCACAAATGGGGCGTACTCTTTCGCCATCTCCACGGCCTCTTTCACGCCTCCGGCCGCCCCGATATGGTTATCCTTGAGCAGCACGCCGTCGGAAAGGTTGTAACGATGGTTGTAACCGCCGCCCGTTTTCACGGCATATTTCTCAAAAATACGGTTGTTGGGCGTAGTCTTCCTGGTATCCAAAAGCTTGGTCTTACTGCCCTCTAAGAGTTTGGCGATAGAATTCGTATACGTGGCAATCCCGCTCATACGCTGCAAATAATTGAGCGCGGTACGCTCGCCTGAGAGAATCGCGCGGATATCGCCGGTAACCGTGCCGATAATCTCACCGTTTTTCACCGTTTGCCCATCCTCATAGGAAAACTTCATCTCAATGTCCTCATCTAAAAGCTCAAACACCCTGCGAAACACAAAAAGCCCGGCAAGTACGCCGTCCTGCTTACAAATAAGCTGCGCTTCCCCTTTCTGCGCCTTACGCATCACTGCGTTGGTGCTCACATCCTCGCTGGAAATGTCTTCCCTGAGCGCACCCAGAATCAATTCATCCACATTTAACGTCATGGTTATGTTGTTGTTCATACGCTTTCTTCATCCTTTCTATTTCTTGCAGCACTAACTTCCTGTTTTCCTGCTGCATTTTCTTCCTGTCGGTATACTTTTGCGGCTCAAACTCTGCCTCGGCTTCCACTTGATGCTTGTTGTTGCCTGCTGCAATATCCAATGCGGCCCTCCTTGCAAATACCAGGCTCTCCAACAGCGAATTGCTGGCTAAACGGTTGGCCCCATGCACACCGTTGCAGCTCGTCTCACCCACTGCATAAAGACGCTCCATGGAAGTCCTGCTCTCCAAATCGACACGGATTCCTCCCATGAAATAGTGCTGCCCCGGCACCACCGGAATGCATTCTTTTGTCACATCATAGCCCTCTTCCAGACAACGCTTATAAATATTAGGAAAATGCCCTAGGATATCTTCCTTGGCAATATTCTCCATCGACAGCCACACATACGGTTTTCCATCCTTCTTCATCTGCTCTTCGATGGCGTGGGTCACCACATCCCGCGGTAAAAGCTCATCCACAAAACGCTCCATCCTGGCATTGTAGAGTACCGCCCCTTCTCCGCGCACGGATTCCGAAATCAAAAAGCTCCTGCCCGGTTTCTTAGAATACAAAGTCGTTGGATGAACCTGCACAAAATTCACATCCCGCAAAGGTATGTTATGGCGCAGCGCAATGGCAATCCCATCTCCCGTCAAATGAGAAAAATTCGTGGAATGCCGGTAAAGGCCGCCGATGCCGCCGCAGGCAAATATCGTGTCCTTTGCCCGCAAGGCGCACACATTCCCCTGGCTGTCCACGGCTACAACGCCGCAGCAGACATTCTCTTTGCACAAAATATCGATCATCTCCGTATGCTCATAAATCGTGATATTACTGCGCCGCCTTGCCTGCGCCAGCAACTTCCCGGTAATCTCCTTGCCCGTGATATCCTCATGGAACAAAATCCGCGGACGCGAATGTCCGCCTTCCCTGGTAAAAGCCAGCTTTCCGTCCTGGCGCTCAAATTCCACGCCATAATTGATTAACAGCTCAATAATCTGCTGAGAGCTGCGTATCATCGTTTCCACTGATTGCGGGCTGTTCCTGTAATGTCCCGCTTTCATGGTGTCCTCATAGTAAGGCCCATAGTCTTCCTCAGATCGCAGCATACAAATCCCCCCCTGTGCCAGGAAAGAATCGCTATTCTTCGCCTCGTCCTTAGTAATCACGGTCACTTTCGTACTTTCCGGAAGCTGCAATGCGCTAAACAGCCCGGCGGCCCCGCTACCTACAATTACAACATCTGTCTCTCTGTCCATGATGCCTCCTAATCATCTCTTCACGCCTTTTCCGTCACGGCAGGCAATTCGCAGCCTGTGCAGCATAATCTGCTTGTCCTTTTCCTCAATTACCCGCTCCTCATCGCCCAGAAGGTATGCCGCTTTGAGACTGTCTTTCTCATCTATTTTCATTCCCCGAACGCCGATGGCCCCCTTCTTTTTCTGAGGGACGCTTGACGCCAGGAAACGCAAAAACATTCCTTTTTCTGTCTGTAGGACAATACTCTCCTCCTCCGTCTCCGCCAGCGGCCCTACCAGTAAAAGGCTTTCACCTGCATTAAGCTTAGTCGCTGCCGTCGTCCGTTTCGACACATCAAACTCCGCGCCGTCCACCTGTTTCAACATACCGCTGCTGCTGGCAAACAAAAGCTTTTTGCCAAGCAGCCCGCCCAGGCTATTGATATAAACAATTGCCTCCTCGCTGCTGTTATAGTTGCTTATGTTATCAAGCGGCGTTCCCTTATCGCGGAATTTGCCATACGGAAGCTCCAAGACCTTCACCGTGTGCAAGTGCCCTTTATCCGTAAATATACAAAGCTTGTCCGTATTCATGCAGTGGATCACATACTTGTTCTCCCCGTCCGCCGCCTCCTGATTGCGCTCATATGTGGAGACGTCTATCGTCCTGGTATAACCAAAACGGTCTATCAATAGGACCACCGGCATTTCTTCGATTTTCTTCTCCTCGTAAACGGCTTCCTTGGCATTCTCAATTTTCGTCTTTCTCGGCGTCCCATATTCCTTCTGGAAACGCGTCAAGTCCTTCACAATCACTTTTGCCATCGCGCTGCGGCTGCCGAGGATTTCTTCATACTTAGCGATATTGGCAAGCGTCGCCTCATGCTCTTTCATCAATGCCTCAATTTCCAAACCGATTAGCTTGTAAAGGCGCATTTCCAGAATTGCCGTAGCCTGCCGTTCTGTAAAGCAAAGGTTCTTGGCGTCCGCTTCCGAGCCTTTATAACGGAACTTAATCTTCTTTGTGTTGCCGTTCATCAGACAATCCTTGGCGTCCTTGATATTCTTGGAGCCACGCAAAATTTCAATTATCAGGTCAATGACGTCACACGCCCGGATTAAGCCCTCCTGGACTTCCTTTTTGTCCAGCTCTTTTGCCAAAAGCGTCTGATACTTCCTGGTGGCAAGCTCATACTGGAAATTCACATGATGACGGATGATCGGCACCAGCCCTAAGGTCTCCGGCCTGCCGTCCGTCACCGCCAGCATATTAACGCCAAACGTGTCCTCCAAACGTGTCTTCTTATAAAGCATGTTGCAGAGGTTCTCCACGTCCGTGCCCTTTTTCAAATCAAGTACAATGCGGATGCCCTCTTTCGAGGACTGGTTGGAAATATCCACAATATCAGTCGTTTTCTTTGTCTCTACCAAATTATAGACGTCCATAAGAAATTTTCCGATATTTGCGCCCACCATCGTATAAGGGATTTCCGTAATTACCAGGCGCTGCCTGCCCCCTTTGGCCTGTTCCACTTCGACCTTGCCGCGCAGTTTGATTTTGCCGGCCCCACTCTCATAGGTCTGCAAAAGATCATCCTGGTTGACGACGATTCCCCCGGTGGGAAAATCCGGTCCCTTGATATGTTCCATCATCTGGGCCGTCGTGATATCGGGATTTTTCATATAAGCTTTGACGCCCTCAAGCACTTCGGAAAAATTATGGGGCGGAATGCTCGTCGCCATACCGACGGCAATTCCCTCGGCGCCATTTATCAGCAAATTGGGGACCCGCACCGGCAATACGGACGGTTCTTTCTCCGTCTCGTCAAAGTTGGGCACGAAGTCTACCACATCCTTGTCCAAATCCGCAAGGTATGCTTCCTGCGTCACCTTTTCAAGGCGTGCCTCCGTATAACGCATCGCCGCCGCGCCGTCGCCCTCAATGGAGCCAAAATTCCCATGCCCATCCACGAGCGGAAGGCCCTTCTTAAAATCCTGCGCCATAACCACCAATGCTTCATAAATGGAACTGTCCCCATGAGGATGGTACTTACCCATGGTATCGCCGACAATCCTCGCACATTTTCGGTATGGCCTGTCGTAGCGTATCCCCAACTCATGCATATCATAAAGCGTCCTGCGCTGCACCGGCTTTAAGCCGTCCCGGACATCCGGCAGCGCCCGCGCCACGATTACGCTCATGGCATAATCGATATAAGACTTCTGCATCAGCTCCGAATATTCCGTACGGATAATCTGTTCATTCTGCTCCATGGTTGATTCCTTTCCATATTCTTATATATGCAGCAATTTTGCCCACGCCGTCCCCAAAGACGCTTACCGCATTTTCCCGCTGCTTAAATGTCCAGCTCCGCGTCATGCGCATGCTCATGGATAAACTCCCTGCGCGGGAGCACTTCCGTGCCCATCAGCATTTCCGTCACCTCAGACGCCATCCTGGCGTCCTCGATCTCCACTTTTTTGAGCATCCGCGTCTGGGGATTTAAGGTAGTCTCCCAGAGCTGATCTGCATCCATTTCTCCCAGTCCCTTATAGCGCTGCAAGGTAAAGGAACCCTTATGGCGTTTACGGTATTTCTTCAAAGCAATGTCGTCATAAAGGTACTCTTCCTCGCCCCTGCTGGGAATCGCCTTATACAAAGGCGGCATCGCAATATAGACATGCCCCTCAAAAATCAGTTCCGGCATGAAACGGTAAAACAAGGTCAGCAGCAAGGTAGAAATATGCGCGCCGTCCACATCCGCGTCCGCCATAACAATAATCTTGCCATATCTAAGTTTCGTAATATCGAAATCATTGCCGTAGCCCTCGGAGAACCCGCAGCCAAACGCATTAATCATCGTCTTAATCTCCGCATTGGCAAGCACCTTGTCAATGCTCGCCTTCTCCACATTGAGAATCTTGCCGCGGATTGGCAAAATAGCCTGGTAATTGCGGTCCCTTGCTGTTTTCGCCGAACCGCCCGCAGAATCTCCCTCCACAATAAAAATCTCGCAAAGAGATGCATCCCGGCTCTCACAGTTGGCAAGCTTGCCGTTGGAATCAAAGGAAAACTTCTGCTTCGTCAAAAGGTTTGTCTTCGCCTTTTCCTCCGTCTTGCGAATCTTTGCCGCCTTTTCCGCACAGGAAATCACTTTCTTGAGATTTTCTAAATTTTTATCGAAATAAAGTTGGATTTCTTCCCCGGTAACCTTGCTGGTAATGCGCGCCGCATCCTGGTTGTCAAGCTTCGTCTTCGTCTGCCCCTCAAACCGAGGCGCCGGATGCTTGATGGAAATTACGGCTGTCAGCCCATTGCGCACGTCCGTTCCAGTAAAATTGGCGTCTTTTTCTTTTAAAATACCAAGTTCCCTGGCATAATTATTGATTACCGTCGTAAATACCGTCTTAAACCCGGTCAGATGCGTGCCGCCCTCAGCATTGTAAATATTATTGCAAAAGCCCAGCACATTTTCACGGAACTCATTAATATACTGAAACGCCGCCTCGACCGTGATTCCTTCGCCCTCTCCCTTGAAATATACGACGTCATGTACCGCCGGGGCTTTGCGGTTCAAATCCTTGACAAAGCCGATGATACCCTCCTCCTCATGGAATTCAATTTTCTCTGGGACATCCCCGCGCTTATCTTCATAGACAATCGTAAGCCGAGGGTTTAAGTACGCCGTCTCATGGAGGCGGCTCTTGACATCCTCCTCCTTAAAACGTGTCTTCTCAAAGATTTCCGGGTCCGGCAAAAAGGTAATCTTCGTGCCCGTCTTTTTCGTCTTGCCGATGACTGGCAGCAGCCCCTTATGCAAATCAACCACTGGGTTGCCGCGCTCATATCTGTCATGATGGATTTTGCCGTCAAGATACACTTCCAAATCAAGATATACCGACAATGCGTTGACGACCGAAGAGCCTACGCCATGAAGCCCGCCGCTCGTCTTATAAGCGTCGTTGTCAAATTTGCCTCCTGCGTGCAGTGTGGAAAATACCAGACGTGCCGCTGATATGCCCTTTTCATGCATACCCACTGGTATCCCCCGCCCATTATCCTCTACCGTGCAGGAACCGTCCTTCTCTAAAGTTACCTTAATCCTATCGCAAAACCCTGCCAAATGCTCATCCACAGAGTTGTCTACAATCTCATAGATTAAATGGTTCAAGCCCTTGCGCGACACGCTTCCGATGTACATGCCGGGCCTTTTCCTAACGGCTTCCAAACCTTCCAGCACCGTTATATTGCCGGCGCCGTATTCCTGTTTCTCTGCCATGTCCTGTCTTCCTTTCCTTGCCTGCCTGAAATAACCCGCCCTGCAAAAAAACACATCATCCCCAACAGGCCGTTCCATATCCGGCTCCCTTTCTTATCTGCCGCAAAACACCCGGCTGAAATCTTCCCTCA
>CATLBW010000073.1 GCA_949879775.1 uncultured Lachnospiraceae bacterium | reverse complement strand
ATCATAGGTGCGATGTTAATCGGGTTTGTAGTGGGAATCGTGAGCATAAGGGAGGATATATCCCCAAACAGTATTCTTTTTTGGAAGACGGGCGTATGCGGCGGTTTCACAACTTTTTCCACATTTTCACTGGAGGCATATGGGCTGTTTGAGGAACGGTTATATGTGCAGGGTGGACTATATGTTGCTTTAAGCGTGGCGTGCTGCATATTGGGCGTTTTGTGCGGTAAAAGGCTGGCATTATTATTTCGGTAAATATGCAGACTTAAAATTTACAGGTTACTTTTCTTGTAGAATGAAATAAAACTTGGAGGTAAAAGCAGTTGGGAGAAATGAAAAATATCATAAATTTATGTATACTTAGAAAAAGAAATTAGACTGAGAAATCGGGAATTTTGGGAAGTGAGATAAAGATGAGTGAAATTATATTTTTAAGATGCGATGGAAATAACAAAGATTTTATAGAAAATTGCAAGTTACTTGATAAAGACTTAGATTTGCGAGTTGGAAAAATAATTAAACGAGATAAGTACGCCCAATATAACCTAATTGATAAAATAAACGAAGCGATAGTTGTTTATCGAGGCAATAATCCGATTGGTGGTGGTTCGATACGTCCTTATGATGAAAATACAGTAGAGCTAAAAAGAGTGTTTGTCATACCAACTGAACAAGGAAAGGGCATAGGAACAGAGTTGGTTTCTAAACTAATAGAGTGGGCGAAAGAACTGGGATATAAGAAAGTGATTTTGGAAACAGGAGAACTTTTAGCGGAATCCTGTCATGTATATTCAAAGTTAGGATTTAAGCAAATCCCTAATTATGGTGCATATGTAGATATGCCAGAATCTCTCTGTATGGGAAAAGAATTATAAGTCAAAACAGACAAATAAGAAAATTTATCGTTATGTTACATACAAAGAAAAATTAGGATTGAGGAAGATAATGATATGGAGATTATAAACAAAGATATAGATAGAGGAAAACCCTTTGACTGGGGGAAAACTTCTTTCGATTATGCGAAATTCCGTGACATTTATCCGAGGGAGCTTTATCAAAGAATTATTGACCGTAAATTATGCTTGGACGGACAATCTGTCCTTGATATTGGAACAGGAACAGGAGTCCTCCCTAGAAATATGTATCGGTATGGAGCAAGGTGGACGGCTGCGGATATTTCAGAAAATCAAATTGAACAATCGAAAATTCTCTCAAAGGGTATGGATATAGATTATCATGTTGTATCAACAGAGGATATAAATTTTTCGGACGACTCTTTTGATGTAATTACAGCATGCCAGTGTTTTTGGTATTTCGACCATGAGACGGTTATGCCTAAGTTTTATCGTATGCTCAAACAAGGGGGAAGTATTCTTGTTTTATATATGGCATGGTTGCCATTTGAGGATGAGATTGCAGGAGCCAGTGAAAAACTTGTATTAAAATATAATCCAAATTGGAGCGGTGCAGGAGAAACGAAACATCCAATAGACATACCAGATTGTTACAGAGAAAACTTTGAGCTTGTTTATCATGAGGAATTTACTCTAAGGGTGCCGTTTGCCCGTGAAAATTGGAATGGAAGAATGAAGGCTTGTCGCGGCATCGGCGCTTCCCTTACCGAAGAAGAAACTTTGATGTGGGAACAAGAGCACATGACGCTCCTTGAACAAATTGCGCCGGATGAATTTGATATTTTGCATTATGCTGCTATTGCAGAGCTTAAAAAGCATTAAATTTGGTTTGTTGAATTAAAAGATGTGAGGATTTACATAAACATGGATTATATAATACGAAAAATTAGAAAAAATGAATATTAATATTGGCTGATTTTCTATTATGAAGCAATTTTTATTCCAGGGGGCATGGACAATCCGCCAAAATCTATTATCGAGCAGCCAGAGCTACAAGAATATGTTATTGATTTTGGAAAAGCGGATGATTGGTGTTTCGTTGCTGAAGTAAAAGAGAAGATTGTGAGTGCGGCATGGGCGGGTATTATGGATGATTACGGAAATATTGATGATGAAACGCCCTCATTTGCCATATCATTGTATGAGGGATACAGGAATTTGGGAATTGGTACAGCGATTATGGGGGGTATGATTGAACTCTTAAAAAATAATGGTTATAAGCAGACATCTTTTTTGAGTAGAAGGCAAATTATGCGGTTCGCATATATCGAAAAGTAGGTTTTGAGGTCATTGACGCCTGGAACAAAACACACAATGAAAAGGAAGCTGCAGAATGCTTTTTTGTGAGTACCAGCGCTGTCTACCGCCTGGAAAAAAGGATGCGCGAGACCGGCTCTGTAGAAACAAGGGTCTCCCAGCGTGGGCGCAAGCCTGCCCTCAGCCAGGCAGACGTCCAGGATATTGGCTAGTTAATACAAGCGCAGCCGGATATTACAATCCATGAAATATAGGGGCGGCTAAAGCTGCCGGTAAGCGATGTGTTGACAAGCGGTAGGCTGGACGAATACCTTTCAAGCGTAGATGGATAGGAAGAAGGTATGTTTTTTCGACTGGTAAAGAAATATGGCGGTAGGCAGGGGGTGACGGAACAGTTAAGGGCAGAAAATTAGCTTTTATGGGTCCAGTAAATGAATAATGTTTGGGCTTGTGTAAGGAAGATAGTGAATAGCGAAGTCATCTTTATGTGATGAAATTGGCAGATGTATTACTCTGCTGATATTTTTCTTGAAAATCAATCGCATACTATTGACTTTTAAGAAAAAGATGCTATAATTAGTGTCAGATTGGAGGGATTCGATTGGTGCAAAAAGAGACTTATGGTATATTTATCCATCAGATACACAATACCTTAGAGAAAAGTATGAATAACCAGCTTCGGAAGAAAGGCCTTACCCTTTCGCAGATGAATGTGCTGCTAACGCTTGTTTCTGTTCCCGAAAAAAGGCTTTCCTTTAAGGAATTGGAAAAGCGGCTGACATTAGCGCAATCCACTACGGCAGGATTGATTTCCCGGTTGGAGCAAAAGGGGCTGGTAGCCGTCTTGGGGGATAAGGACGATAAGAGGGTTAAGTATGTAGAAATAACAGCGCTTGGCATAAAATATTGTGAAGATGCCAAACTGGAAATGGATGATACAGAGGAAAAACTTGTATCTTGCCTAACAGAAACGGAAAGAAAGACATTCCTTTCTCTGTTAAAAAAGGTAAACGATACGTTTGTGAAAAGTTAATGCCTGTTTTGATGCAGGCATTAAAACAAAACTTATCAATCGTATGCTATCAATCGTATACAATCAAAAACACAAGAATGGAGGATTTGGAAATGGAAAACAAGAAATCTATGGAACTGTTCAGCAATGCCCCAGTATCACAGGCTGTGTTTAAAAACGCATTGCCAGCAATGGCGGCAATGCTCATGGTCTTGGTTTATAACTTGGCAGACACTTTTTTTATCGGTCAGACACATGATGCCCTGCAGGTGGCGGCAGTGTCTTTGGCAACGCCTGTATTTTTGATATTCATGGCGGTAGGCACGATGTTTGGAATAGGCGGCACATCTGTTATATCAAGGGCTATGGGGGAAGGCAGGGCTGAGTATGCAAAAAAAGTATGCTCTTTCTGTATGTGGGGCTGTGTAGTAGTCGGGGTTGTCATATCGGTTTGTATGATTATCTTTATTGACCCGATTTTATCATTGGTGGGCGCAAGCGCCGATACTTGGAATCTGGCAAAAACATATCTGATGATTGTCGTATGCTGCGGGCCATTTGTGCTTATTTCCAACTGTTACTCTAATGTAGTCAGAACGGAGGGGGAATCGGCAAAAGCCATGATGGGTACGCTTATTGGCAATCTTTTGAATGTGGTTCTTGACCCAATCCTTATTTTAGGGTTTGGATGGAACATTGCGGGCGCTGCGATTGCAACAGTGATTGGAAATGTCATAGGCGCAGGATATTATATCGCTTATTTTGTTCGGGGGAAATCTTCACTAAGTATCAGTTTGAAAGATTTTACCGTGAAAAACAAGGTCGCAGGCGCCGTCCTTGCGATTGGCGTCCCTGCCGCATTAGGTTCTGTGCTTATGAGCGTATCACAAATTATAATTAACAGCCAGATGGCAGAATATGGGGATATGGCGATTGCGGCAATGGGCGTAGCCATGAAAGTGGTTACAATAACAGGCATGGTCAGCATGGGGCTAGGGCAGGGGGTACAGCCGATTTTGGGATATTGTGTAGGCGCAAAATTATGGGATAGGTTTAAAAAAGTATTGGGATTTTCTTTGGTGTTTGCTTTTCTTCTGAGTGCAGTTTTAACAGGGATTTGTTATTTGTTTACCAATCAGATTGTAAGCGCTTTTCTTACGGATACAACTGCATTTGGGTATGCGGTACAATTTTCAAAGATTCTGCTTACCACAAGTTTTCTGTTCGGGGTGTTCTATGTCCTTACCAATGCATTGCAAGCTATGGGTGCGGCAACAGCGGCTCTTGTCATTAACGTCAGCAGACAGGGAATTATCTTTATTCCTGCTTTATTTATTCTGAAAGCGGTTTTAGGAATGACTGGGCTGGTGTGGGCACAGCCTGTGGCGGATGTTGTTTCTTTGATTGTCGCATATGTGCTGTATGTGAATACATCGAAAAAGATGGTTGTCCAGTAAGTCGCTATGTTGTGGAAGAAGGGGGAGAAGAGTGAAAAAAGAAGAATGGGTACGCGCCCTGTCTGTGGACATAAAACCCGTGTTAAAAACAGCGAGGACACTGTCTTGGTAAATTTTCCGCTTTATTGCCCGAAATGCAAGCATGGGAGCTTAGTTGATGCAGAGAATTTCGTGAGATTGATTTCTTTAGTTTATATAATATGGTGCAGGGTATGAAAGACGATGCTGGAGAAGATATATTGAAATTGTATTTGTATCCTTGAAAGAATTTCCTGTGGCGGTTTTGGGGGACAATTTGAACTACATATATGAGAAGTTGCAAGACAATACGAAAAAGTAATATCTTTCGATAAAATATAGGCATTAGACATTGAATGAATACAGCATTACAATAAGGGTGTTCCCTAAAGCGGGCACCCTTATTATATATTCAGCAAAGGAGTGAGCAAATCAAAATGACCATTGATGAGGCAAGTGAGCGGTATAAAATTCCAATCGAAGTTTTAAAAGAATATGAAAGCTGGGGATTATGCGGCGAGGTAAAAAAAGTCATGGGCGCATGGCAGTATGACGATACGGATTTACAGCGGTTAAGCATGATTATGACCCTCCATGATATAGGGTTTGGCAATGAAGAGGTGGAAAGTTATATGCGCCTGCTTTTGGAGGGCAGTTCAACGGAAGAAGAACGTTTAAAAATGCTGAAAAGAAAGCGGGGATCTACGCTTGACGAAATTCATTTCAAGCAAAAGCAGTTGGATCGCATGGATTACCTGCGGTACAAAATCAAAAAAGCACAAAAAGAGCGGAGGTTATCACAATGAAAAAATTACTTTCTTTTCTCTGTATTTTTACTATGGTATTTTCTTTAACGGCCTGCGGAGGCCAGAGTGGGGCAGGGAATGGTTCGGAGGAGGAGCCGCCTGCTTCCCAGACGGTTCATTCGCAGGAGCCGGAACAGACGGAAAGCCACGGACAACCGTTTGAAGAAAACAGCAAAGGACAGGCAGAGCAGGAAAACAAGGAAACGGCAGACACAGAAGCGGTGGATACACCGAAGGAAGCAGAAGGCTCCCATGTTTTAGTGGTTTATTTTTCAGCGACGGGAACCACAAAGGCGCTGGCGGAATATGCGGCGGACGCTATGGGAGCGGATATTTATGAAATCGTGCCAGATGAGCCTTACACGGAAGCAGATTTGGATTACGGCGACAGCAAAAGCCGGAGTTCCATTGAGCAGAATGATGAAACTGCCCGTCCGGCGATTTCCGGCAGCGTAGAGAATATGGAGCAGTATGATACGGTCTTTCTGGCCTATCCCATCTGGTGGGGGGAAGCGCCCCGCATTGTATACACTTTTATGGAATCCTATGATTTCAGTGGGAAAACCATTGCGCCGTTCTGTACTTCCGGCGGCAGCGGCATTGGTTCCAGTGCAAAAAATCTTCATAGCCTTGCGGCATCCGACACCACTTGGCTGGATGGCGAGCGGTTTGGCAGCGGCTCATCCCGTGAAGATATGGTAAGCTGGATCAACGGCCTTGGGCTGGATGTGACCGCAGAATGAGGTCGGAGGCAATTTTGACGCATTGGATGAGAAAGTTTTCACGGAATATCTGAAATAAGCAATAGAAAGTAAAACTGACATATTAAATGAAACCAAGGAGGATACGATAATGAGTAAAATTTTAGTTGCGTATTTTTCTGCCAGCGGCGTAACGGCCGGGGCAGCGAAAAATCTGGCAAAAGCCACAGGGGCTGATTTGTATGAGATTCTGCCTGCTATCCCCTACACTTCGGCAGACTTGGACTGGAATGATAAAAAGTCCCGCAGTTCTCTGGAAATGAATGATAAATCATCCCGTCCAAAACTGAAAGACCATGATGCTAAGATTGCGGAGCATGACACCATTTTTCTGGGATTTCCAATCTGGTGGTATACTGCGCCCACAATTATCAAGACGTTTTTGGAAGCCTATGACTTTACCGGCAAGACGATTGTTCTCTTTGCCACTTCCGGGGGAAGCGGATTAGGACGGACAGCAAAAGACCTGGCCGGCAGTTGTCCCGGCGCAGCCATAAAAGGCGGAAAACTGCTGAATGGGAATCTTTCAGAAGCTGCATTACGGCAGTGGGCAGAAAGTTTGTAAGAGGGAGGCAGTATAATGAGAATTGTTGTTTTGGAAGGGAGCCCTAATAAAAAGGGTTCCTCCAATCTTCTGGCAGACGAGTTTATCCGTGGTGCAAAAGAAGCAGGACATATAATAGAAGTGATCGATGCGGCCCATGCTAATCTCCATCCCTGTACGGGCTACGTCCACTGTGGATATGAGGGAACGTGTGTGCAAAAGGATGATATGGAGCTGTTTCAAAAGCAGATTCTAAGCGCAGATATGCTTGTATAAGTTTATCAAAAAAGATGTTTTACTATAAAAACCGTAGTTAAAATTTTGTTGCATTTGATGAAATTATAGGGGCCTAAAAAAGTTATCCCGATTTTGATAATATAAGTCTAAATCAAGAACCAGTAATCTCAATTCCTGGGTTGGCTATTTATCTTAAAAAGAGAAAAATATATCTTGATACGCATTTTTGGAACTTTTAAGAATAAGCCAAGTATTCCCCATTTTGTCAGCGCCGATAATCTGCCCTGCATTACAATGGCCAGGGAAGTTGTGGAAAGCGAGGCAATCTATTCATAAGTGGCAGGCGCCGCTTCTGCGGTATGTGGAAGTGCCGCTCAATTAAGAAAAATAGTTCGGGGAATTGAAAAATCTTATAATTTCGTGTATGCTTAGAAAAGAATTTGGACTGAGAAATAGAGATTGATAAATGGAAATCGGGATTGATGAGGATGTTTGGATGTTAAAAAAATATAAGATAGGATTTGATATTTGGGGTGCGCTGCTATTCTTAATTATTATGATACCCAATTTTATTTGGTTTGTAATTCCTGCGCCAAACGATATACTAAGGGCCAGATCAATTACAGAAACCGTTGATACAGTAGCTTCTGTATGTCAAATATTGATGATTGCTGCTTTATGTGTTTTTAGAAACAAGGGGAGCAAAAAGTTGTCTATAACCCCTGTTATTATCATGGCGTCAGTTTGCTATTTGTTGTATGTGGCGAGTTGGATAGCTTACTATAATGGCATGGTAAATGTGATTGTAATATTAGGGTTGACTATTCCGCCTTGTTTAGCATTTTTATTCTTTGCGATTGATAGAAAAAATGGAATAGCCTTAATTCCTATTTCAATTTTTACGATTTGTCATCTAGTATATGGAGTAGTAAATTATATAATCTGATGAATATATGTCTAGCGGGAAGTTGTATTTAAAGAAAAATTGGAATGGAGGAAGGTATGGTATGGAGATAGAGCGGCCCAGGGGAAACGGAACATCAAATAGACATACTAGACAGCCGGACTTGTGCGGGTATTTGGCGAATACTGAGAGAGCCAATATCCCTGCTGTTTATGGCAGGGTATTGACTAATAAGGGCATATTGCTTAGCGTATAATGTAAATCAAAAAATCTATTGACTCTTACAGAGCGTTATAGCTTATGATGGCTTTATCAAGAGCAGGAGGGCTGACGAGTATTTCTTTTCTGCATTTTGGACAGCAGAGCGGCAGCCGCTCAATCACTGTGTCCTGTCGTAACTTGATTGGGGCCTTGTTTATCAACATACTGATTCAATACGATTGCTAAAACGGCTGACAAAATCCTTGCAAATACCGTGCTCCACCAAATCATTATCTGGCCGCCGAATAAGGGTGGCAAAATAAGCATAAGGACGAACATAATCGCCATAATGCTTGCTGATTAACGGCTGGCTCCCATCCCCAACGCCCTGTAAAATTAAATAAATAATACATATGATATAGGCGATGCACGCATAGGTGGCGATTGCCTGTTCCCCTCCATAAGATATGGAAAAGCGGTTTATAATAACCAAAGATATGTTGGGGGTCATGGCAAGCCCAAAAGGGGCAATCCCAATTTTAATAATGGATGCAGATACCGCCCCCAACTTGGAAAATGGGATATTCAAAGTAAACTGCTTTTTCCACAGCAAGTAAGCCAATGCAATCAACATCGTAACGCCTTGTCCGATAATGGTAGCTAATGCCGCCCCTGCTACACCCTGCCCAAACACCCATACAAACAGGTAATCAAGGATCATGTTTGTGACAAAGCCAGCTATCATGGAAAACATGGCATAAAAAGGGCCGCCGTGATTACGGATAAATGGAATTAAGCCCGTGCCGATGATTTGAAGTCCTGCACCCAACGCAATAATAGCGATATACTCCTCGCCTAAAGAAAGAAGCTGCCCTCTTGCCCCTAAAAGGCTTAAAAGCGGGCTGTTAAGGAAGAAAACGGAAACGGTTAAGGTTATGCTTGAAATGACCAGCGCCCATAAAGCGCCCGCTGTAAATTCTCTGGCTCGCCCTTCATTCTTTTCAGCCTTATTGATGGAATAATATATCGCCCCACCCATGCCAATACCTGTGCCTAATGCCTGTATGACGGCTACAATGGGATAGGCGATATTTACGGCTGAAAGCCCTATATCGCCCATGCTGTTACCGACAAAAAAGCCGTCAACAATCGCATATACCCCAGATAATGCAAAGGATAACACAGAAGGGATGACATATTGAAAGAATACCTTTATATCATTCATTTTTTTCAATGTTTTTCCCTCCTTATAACACCATGAAAAGCGTACCCGCTGTAATTAACAAAGAACCAATCACTGATTTTGCATTGAGGTTTTCATGCAAGAAAACCACTGCTAAAACCAATGTAATCACAACGCTTAATTTATCAATCGGAACAACTTTGGACGCTTCACCTATTTGTAAAGCCTTGTAGTAACATAGCCATGAAGCACCTGTCGCAAGCCCAGAAAGAATTAGAAATATCCAGCTTTTTTTGCTAATGTCCGTAATGCCATGTTGCGTATTTGTAAGAAATACCATACCCCATGCCATTACTAACACAACAACTGTTCTTAGAGCTGTTGCCAAATTTGAATTTACTCCGTTGATCCCGACTTTTGCCAGAATAGAAGTAAGCGCCGCAAAAACAGCAGATAAGAATGCAAAGACTGCCCACATCATTTTTCCACCTCCCTTTTGAAAAGGTTTACAAATAAAGCCATATTTTCATTTAACAGTTTCATACGCTCTATCCCCATTTCCTCAATCACATACAGCTCTGCTTTCCGCAACTTGGAAATAATACCATCTGCATATTCATATCCTGCCGGCGTAAACTGGATAAGCTTATTTCTCTTATCCTCCTTCATGGGGAGAAGCTCAACCAGCCCTTTCCGTTCAAACTCTTTCAAAATCATGTTGATGGTCTGTTTGGGTATCATCCACCTCTGGCTGATTTTTCTCTGCGTACAGTCGTTCCCGCCTTCGTGGATTGCGGACAGCGCCAGCAGGCTGTTGACGGACATGCCATGGGCCTTTGCCCATTCCTCGTACACATAGTTGTATTCCTGCCATACCGAATAGTACCTGTTCAGTTGTTCCTTAAAATCAGTATTGCTTATCATAGATCCCTCCTTATATTAGTCTGTTTCTGTACCATTTATATTATAGTCCATTTACGTACTAATTGTCAAGGATGAAATTTTTGTTTTTTTAAAAAAAGCAGCAGGGATTTTATACCCTGCCACCAATGTGTTATGCGTAGATGATTTCCTTGTTTATAATCCCGATCACACAATTCCTTATATTATTGAGCCGTCCTGTCCATTCCAAGGAATTCGGTACTGTTCCAGATAATCAAGATGCCGCTGTCCCCAGATTCCTATTGAACTTTGCGGCGGTCAGGCATCTTAGGGAAGCGCAAAAGGAATGGTCAGGGATGCTTGATGAAGAAAAGCTGCGGCTTATGGGAGAAATAAGGCGGTTGCCGCAAAAACCAAAGCAGGCTTTGCCATTGCCACCGCCGTATATTGGGGAGCCACACTGTTGTGCAGTGGCATTCTGAAATAGGACTCATCAAAATAACTTTTGTTCATCAACAAGGCGTTATTTTCGATCACATCTTTCCGTTCGTCGCAAGACCATGCGATGCAGTAATTGAGCGGATGATGCCAACTAAAAATGAAGACACCGTCTTTTTTCAGGTATGAGGCGATCTTTTGGAACGTACCATCCAGGTCTGTCGTCCATCCGATTCCATAAATAGAGTATACAAAATCGAAATAACCTTTCGGAATATCCATATCGGCTTCCATGGGAGAGCAAATGAGATTTGCGGTATAACCGTTTTCGCTTAAATACTGTTTGGCATTTTCAAGCTGCTTATGAGAAAGGTCTACGCCCCATTTTTCTCAAGGATGATATGATTAACATCTATACGAGAACAGGACAAAACAACATGGCAAGACATATGCCTGTAAAACTCGCCCAGGAAATCGGGATTTGGCGGAGCTTGGGAAAAAGGCAAAAATGATCCCACCGGACGAGGTAGAGACATTGGTGGGACATGCAGTAGGCGGTGTGTGTCCGTTTGCGGCGAACGATGGAATTTTTACAAAAACCCCCAAAAGTTATTGACAACTAATAAAAGTTAGCATATACTAACCTAAGGAATGGCAAAAGATGATTCATACAAGTAAAGGAGATGGTTATGATGCCGTTGACTATGGCGCGGACAGGGGAAGCCAATGTTATCAAGAAGGTTGGTGGGAAGGAGGAAACCAGGCGGTTTCTGGAGAACCTCGGCTTTGTGGCGGGGGGGAATGTGACGGTTGTATCTGAGATTGGCGGCAGCATGATTGTGAATGTCAAGGAGTCGCGGGTTGCCATCAATCGGGATATGGCAAATAAAATAATAGTTTAAGGAGGGAAAGCACGATGAAGACATTAAGGCAGGTTCCTTGTGGGAATACGGTGAAGGTGGCAAGGCTGCATGGAGAGGGACCGGTAAAGCGACGGATTATGGACATGGGCATTACCAAGGGCGTAGATGTGTTTGTGAGGAAGGTTGCGCCTCTGGGGGACCCGGTGGAAGTGACTGTGCGGGGCTATGAATTGTCGCTCAGGAAAGCGGACGCGGAAATGATTGAGGTTATGTGACCTTAAGGGAGGCTTTTTTTAACCATGAGTTAGACTAGACTAATAAAAGTAAGTAAGAACAAACGCATAGCGATGTGGATAGGAGGTTCAAAATGTCAGTAAAAATAGCATTAGCGGGGAACCCTAACAGTGGGAAGACGACATTATTCAACGCGCTTACCGGTTCCAACCAGTTTGTAGGGAACTGGCCGGGCGTCACGGTTGAGAAGAAAGAGGGAAAATTAAAGGGGTACAAGGGAGTCACAGTTATAGATCTGCCGGGCATTTATTCCCTGTCCCCATATACATTAGAGGAAGTGGTGGCAAGGAATTATCTGATAGGGGAACGCCCCGACGCCATCTTAAATATTGTGGATGGAACCAACATAGAGCGCAATTTATATCTTTCCACACAGTTGATGGAATTGGGAATCCCGGTTGTGATGGCTGTCAATATGATGGATATTGTCGCCAAAAACGGAGATAAGATACATATCGGGAAATTGGGCGAGAAGCTGGGCTGCCCGGTAGTGGAAGTCTCTGCACTGAAGGGAACAGGGGTAAAGGAGGCCGCCCAAAAGGCGGTGGAGCTGGCGCAGGGGAAACATGCCGCAAAGATGGTTCATGAGTTTGCGCCGGAGGTGGAGAGCGTGTTAAATACTATTGAGGATAAGCTTGGCGCAGATGTGCCGCAGGGACAGAAACGCTTCTTTGCGGTGAAATTGTTGGAAAAAGATGATAAGATTGCTGCCCAGATGGAGCATGTGCCGGATGTGTCAGCGGAAATTTCCACCATAGAGGTGGAGATGGATGATGATACGGAGAGCATCATTACAAATGAACGTTATGCCTACATTTCATCCATTATCAAGGAATGCTATACGAGGCAGCGCATAGCGGCTGTCAGCATTTCCGATAAGATAGACAAGGTTGTGACAAACCGAATCCTTGCTTTGCCGATTTTTGCAGTTGTTATGGCGATTGTCTATTATGTTTCTGTCACTACGGTGGGGGCCTGGGCGACGGATTGGGCAAATGACGGGGTGTTCGGTGAAGGCTGGAACCTGTTTGGCATTGAGTCTGTCCATGTGCCGGCGATACCGGGGCTTATTTCCAATGGCTTGGAAGCGGTCGGCTGCGCGGCGTGGCTGCAAGGGCTGGTGGTAGACGGCATTGTTGCTGGTGTAGGCGCAGTGCTGGGATTTGTGCCGCAGATGTTGGTGCTGTTTTTGTTCCTTGCATTTTTAGAAAGCTGCGGTTATATGGCAAGGGTGGCATTTATCATGGACCGTATTTTCCGTAAATTCGGGCTTTCCGGAAAATCCTTCATCCCAATGCTGATAGGCACCGGTTGTGGGGTGCCGGGGGTCATGGCTTCAAGGACGATTGAGAATGACCGGGACCGTAAGATGACGATTATGACGACGACATTTATCCCTTGCGGCGCGAAGCTGCCAATCATTGCCCTGATTGCGGGGGCTTTCTTCGGCAACGCCTGGTGGGTTTCCTGGAGTGCGTTTTTTGTGGGGATTGCGGCTGTTATCTGCTCCGGCATCATCTTGAAGAAGACGCGCATGTTCGCGGGTGAGCCGGCGCCGTTCGTGATGGAGCTGCCAAGTTACCATTTGCCTACGGTCGGAAATGTGCTCAGGAGCATGTGGGAGCGCGGCTGGTCTTTCATCAAGAAAGCTGGCACGGTTATCCTTCTGTCCACGATTTTTGTTTGGTTCACGACTTATTTTGGCTGGGTGGACGGCCAGTTTGGTATGTTGGAGGATGTGGAGATAGACCATAGCATCCTGGCGGCCATTGGCAATGCATTTGCCTGGATCTTTGCCCCCCTTGGCTGGGGAGACTGGAAGTCCGCAGTGGCAGCAATCACGGGCCTGGTAGCCAAGGAAAATGTAGTTGGGACTTTTGGGATTCTCTTTGGTTTTGCGGAGGTAGCGGAAGACGGCACGGAAATCTGGGGGGCTTTGGCAGGGCATATGAGCGCGGCGGCAGCGTATTCCTTCCTGGTATTTAACCTGCTTTGCGCCCCCTGTTTTGCAGCAATGGGAGCCATCAAGCGTGAGATGGACAATATTAAATGGTTCTGGTTTGCAATCGGGTATCAGTGCGGCCTTGCTTATATTGTGTCGCTGTGCATCTATCAGATTGGGACATGGGTTACAGCAGGCGTTTTTGGTTTAGGCACGGTAGTGGCAATCCTTTTGGTAATTGGGTTTCTATACCTTTTGTTTAGGCCTTGCAAGGAGAGCCATGGGTTTAGCGCCAAAGGCCTAGCGGGCGCAAAATAAGTCAAATATCCATGGATACCCACAGGGCGCTTAGCATGGATATTTTCCTAAGTGCCCTGTGGGTGCATTGCTCGCGGGAATAAAAGCAAAAAAGCCCCGCCAGCGGATCTGTTTATCGGCTGGCGGGACTCGTATTATATGCTTCACGAGCGCGAATGTCCCTATTATCTTGCCTCACAGGGCATAAGCATATGTCTTTGCTATTTCTGCTTCACATACCCGATGAATTTATTCTGGTATAGTATCTGGACATATTGCACGAGCCGTGGGAGCAGGGGTTCTGCTTCTTCACCGAACTGTGCGGATACCAGCTTGGAAATCTCATGTACGTTGCGCGCGCCGTCCATCTGCCGCCATACGAAGCTTCCGTATTTGTCAAGGGAAATGTGGCTTGTTTTGGGGCGCTTGAAAACCTTCTGCGCAATCCAATTGTAGAATCCCTTGTTCACCACATGGACGGTGACAATGCCTTTTTTGTCCGCATCCCAGGTATATTCCGGGTTGCAGACGGGGATGAAATCCATAAAATTCTTTTTCGTTCTTCTCACGAATGCTCCTTTAACCATTTGCGCTGTTTGGCTTATGCCTTGCAGCGTCAATTATTATGCTTTCTTCGATTTACGGTAGCAGAATGACCACAGGGATAAGGTCAGCAGTGCAAAGGCTATCAGCCCGACGATGTTGCCAAAGCTGGCGTTTGTAAGCAAAGGTATGGCGCCTGGCAGGAAAGAGGCGATAATATCGCCGATGTTGCTGCCGTTTAATGGGATGATGGTCAGGATAGCAAGGAGGATGCCTACCAGGCCTTCTCCGGCAATCAGCCCGGAGGAGAAGAGGATGCCGTTGGCGTCCGCGTCTTTTTTCTCCTTCTCACTGGTGCCTTTTTTCTTTTCTACAACCAGTTTCACAAGGCCGCCGACCATCATCGGCGTGCTTAAGTGGATAGGCAGGTACAGCCCGATGGCAAACGGCAGGACTGGGATGCCAAGGATTTCTACGACAATGGCGATAAATGCGCCGATGCCAATCAAGGTCCAGGGCAGGTTGCCGTCCATAACGCCCTCTACGATCATCTTCATCAGGGTTGCCTGGGGGGCAGGGAGGTTTGGTGTGCCGTAGCCCCATGCCATGTGCAGAAGGTACAGCACGCCGCCGATGGCGATTGAGGAGGCTAATACGCCGATAAGCTCGCCAATCTGCTGTTTCTTAGGCGTTGCCCCTAAGATATAACCAGTCTTTAAGTCCTGCGAGGTATCTCCGGCAATTGCCGCAACGATACAGATAACGCCGCCGATAGCGATAGCGGCAATCATGCCGGGCTGGCCGGTCATGCCGGTTGCCTTTAAGGCGATGGTGGCAACTAACAGCGTGGCGATTGTCATGCCGGAAACCGGGTTGTTGCTGCTCCCCACAAGGCCTACCATACGGGAGGAGACTGTGGCGAAGAAGAAACCAAAGATGACAATCAAAAATGCCCCGAATAAGTTAATAGGGATTACCGGGACGATCCAGATGGCAAGCGTCAGCACAGCGATGCCGATCAGGATGACTTTGATATTCAAATCCTGGTTGGTACGCTCGTTTGTGACGTCCCCTTTGCCAAAGCCTTTGATTACCCGCCTTTTGTTGCTACTTTCACTCTTTTGGATTATGAAGCTCACCGCCCCACTCTTTACTATTTTTACACAAGAAATTTCAGGACGCGATATAATTTTAATCTTGGGAGGATTATTTT
>CATLBW010000072.1 GCA_949879775.1 uncultured Lachnospiraceae bacterium | reverse complement strand
TCATAGGCAAACTGGCGCAGCCCCTCATCCCTGGCGCAGGCATTCAGCGTATAAGGGGCATGGGCAAGGATCTGCGCAATCCCATGCTCCCTCGCAAATTCCAAATATGCCTCAACATCGGCAAGGTCTAACTCCTTCGCCCTTCCTCCCCTGGGATTCCTTGTAAAAAACTGAAAGGTATCCGCGCCTATCCTGACTGCCTCCTGCCCCATTGCCAGGTAACCCTTGGAGGAAGACAGATGGCATCCAATTCTCAACATTTGCATCCTCCTGTCCCATCGCGTTTCTATAATATTATATAATAATACTACAACTATTGGAACTTTACAATTAAAAGCTCAGCCTGCGCCATACATTTTGCGTACAGCGCAGGCCGAGCCTCCTTTTTAGATATTATTCCGTGAAATCCCTTTTCATGACCGCACCCTTAGCCCCGGAGGTCACCATTTGCGCGTAACGCGCCAGATAGCCCTCTGTCACCTTCGGCTGCCTTGGCTGCCATTGTTCCTTCCTCTTTGCGAGCACATCCTCTGGCACATCCAGTTCCAAAGTCATTTGCGGGATATTAATTTTAATGGTATCTCCCTCTTCCACCAAAGCAATCGTCCCGCCTACCGCTGCCTCTGGGGAAACATGCCCAATGGAAGCTCCACGGCTTGCTCATGAGAAACGACCGTCTGTAATCAGCGCTACGGTAGAGCCAAGCCCCATCCCTGCAATGGCTGAGGTCGGATTGAGCATCTCGCGCATCCCCGGCCCGCCTTTGGGGCCCTCATAACGGATAACCACTACGTCCCCGGCAACAATCTTACCGCCTTTGATAGCGGCAATCGCATCCTCCTCACAGTCAAATACACGTGCCGGACCCTCATGCACCATCATCTCCGCCGCCACTGCGGAACGTTTTACCACACTGCCCTCGGGCGCAAGGTTGCCTTTCAATACGGCAAGCCCCCCTGTCTTGCTGTATGGGTTATCCAGGGGGCGGATCACCTCTGGGTCCTTGTTGGCGCAGCCCTTAATATTCTCTCCAACCGTCTTGCCGGTAACCGTCATACAATCCAAATTGAGGACCCCAAGCTCTGCAAGCTCATTCATGACTGCATATACGCCGCCCGCCTCATTCAAGTCTTCCATATAGGTCGGGCCTGCGGGCGCCAGATGGCAAAGGTTGGGCGTCTTCTCACTGATTTCATTGGCAAACCCTATATCGAAATCAAAGCCAATCTCATGGGCAATCGCCGGCAGGTGCAGCATACTGTTGGTAGAGCAGCCCAGCGCCATGTCCACAGTCAAAGCATTCAATACCGCTTCCTTCGTCATAATGTCCCTGGGGCAAATATTTTTACGGTACATCTCCATCACTGCCATGCCTGCATGTTTGGCAAGGCGCAGACGGTCAGAATATACGGCAGGAATCGTGCCGTTGCCTTTTAAGCCCATGCCCAATGCCTCTGTCAGGCAGTTCATGGAATTCGCCGTGTACATGCCAGAGCAGGAACCGCAGGTAGGACATGCTTTCTCCTCAAACTCACATACATCCGCTTCCGTCATAGTCCCTGCAGCATAGGAGCCTACTGCCTCAAACATGGACGACAGACTCGTCTTCCTTCCCTTCACATGGCCCGCCAGCATAGGCCCTCCTGATACAAATACGGTGGGTACATTGACCCGTGCCGCCGCCATCAAAAGCCCCGGCACGTTCTTATCACAATTGGGCACCATGACCAATGCGTCAAACTGATGCGCCAATGCCATGCACTCTGTGGAATCTGCAATCAAATCCCTTGTTACCAAGGAATACTTCATACCGGTATGCCCCATGGCAATCCCATCACAGACTGCAATCGCCGGAAACACCACCGGCACCCCGCCTGCCTCTGCAACGCCCATCTTTACGGCGTCTACAATCTTATCCAGGTTCATATGCCCTGGCACAATCTCATTATAAGAGCTGACGATGCCAACCAGCGGCTTATCCATCTCCTCTTTTGTGAACCCGAGCGCATTAAATAAAGAACGGTGCGGCGCCTGCTGCATCCCTTTTTTTACGTTATCACTTCTCATCTGCTTCTTTTCTCCCTTTCCGGCTGTTGCAAACCGCCTGGGTTTGAAACAGCTTAATTTTTAATCTGCTACCATCTTACCACCAATGTTGTCTGCTGTCAATAGTGTTGTCTGCCTTCTTTGTCCATATTTCACAAATTTTTCAATTTTTAATCTTCCAGATAATGACAGACCCCTTTTTTTATGTTAAAATTTTAGTAAAATAATCAGAGGGAATCGACATGAATGAGACGTTATTAGACCATAACTTAATTGAATATGTATTGACCTTACTGGAAATCCCCGGCAATAGCTATATGGATAACGACCATCTGATGGAAGCCAACCAAAAGGCCGGCTCCTCCATCGCCTTAAGCCCAATAAACATCCAGAAAGCCCAGGAAATGATAAAATTCATGGACGAAATGCCTGGCGGGTTTCTTATTTACCACGCAGAAGGGAACGAAGATATCATTTATGCCAACAAGGCCCTTCTGAGGATTTTCAAATGCGATACCTTAAAGGAGTTCAAGGAATTAACCGGCAACTCTTTCAAAGGCATTGTGCACCCATATGATTTAGACGCTGTGGAAGAGAGCATCAAAAAGCAGGTTGCTGACAGCCAGTATGACCTGGACTATGTGGAATACCGCTCCATACGCAAAGACGGCTCCATCTGTTGGATTGAGGACTTCGGCCATTACCTTGAGGTTGAGGGGCTAGGAGGGATTTTTTATGTCTTCCTCACCGACGCGACGGCCAAGAAGAACCAATACCTGATAGAACGCGCCGCTTTGATTGATAAGAAAGAACAGAAAATACAGAACATGATGGCCGCATATGACAAGGAAAAAAAGCTGATACTCCAAGAACATTTGCGCCGCTTAGAAGTGATTGAGGGGCTGAGCGTCAATTATGAATCCATCCTCTATGCCGATTTGGACAGCGACCGCATTTTCCCCTATCGCCTGAGCAGCCGCACGAAACTGCAGTTTAATGACAAATACCAGACGATTGGGTTCCATTGGTATGTCACCAATTATGCAAACACCTGGGTCCATCCCGAAGACCGTGCAAGGGTCTCCCAATTTACAGACCCGGATTATATCCGTAAGACATTATCGGAGAAAAAAACTTACTATATAAATTACCGTGTCATCCTCAATGGGCAGTTACAATACCTGCAGCTTCGCATTGTCAATGTCGGCAAGAATGAGAACATTACCCAGATTGTTATGGGTTACCGGAGGATTGACGAGGAGGTCCAGCGCGAAATTGAGCAGAAAAAGATTTTGGAGGAAGCCTTAAACAAGGCAAACCTGGCAATTGTGGCTAAAGACGCTTTCCTTTCCAATATGTCCCACGATATGCGCACGCCCCTCAATGCGATTTTTGGCTTTTCTACGCTTGCCAGGCAGCAGATTTCAAACGCTGCGGTTGTGGAAGATTACCTAGATAAAATAGAGACGGCTGGCGGGCAGCTTTTAAGCCTTATTGAAAAAGTGCTGGAAATATCATGGACGGAATCAAATGATGTGAGTATCAGCGAGGAAGAATGCAACCTGGCGGATATCATCCAAGAAGTGCATAAGTCCCTTGTCCCCCAGGCGTCCGAGAAGAACATCGCATTGAATTTAGAGGCGGAAAACCTTATGCACCCTGATATTTACAGTGACGCTGACAAATTACGCCAGGTTCTCCTTTACCTTGCCAATAATGCCGTGACCTACACAAACTGCGGGGGCAAAGTGGTCATACGGGTCAGGGAATTAGAATCCCTTCCCAATAATTATACCGTTTACCAGCTCTCCGTAACAGATAACGGCATCGGCATCCGGGAAGATTTCCTGGAACATATTTTTGAACCGTTCGAGCGGGAGAAGAATACCACGTTCAGCGGCATCCACGGCACAGGCTTAAGCCTTACCATCGCCAAGAACATTGTTACCATGATGGGCGGCAAAATCGAAGTGGACAGCAAAGTCGGGGAGGGCAGCTCTTTTACGGTCACCCTGCGCCTGCGTGTGCAGGAATCCCCTTGCCATGCCGCGCCGGAAAGCACAATCGACAGCCTGGCAGGCCTGAAAATTTTGCTGGTGGAAGATAATATGATTAACTTGAAAATCGAGACTGAAATCCTTCGTGAGCTTGGGTTTTTCGTTGAAACTGCGGAAAACGGCAGCATTGCCGTTGACAAATTCGCCGCCTCAGCCCCCGGGGATTTTGATTTGATTTTAATGGATATCCAAATGCCGGTTATGGACGGGCGAAAGGCAACGGAGGCTATCCGCCGCCTTGACAACCCACAGCTTTCAAACATCCCCATAATCGCCTTGTCCGCTAACGCCTTTGAGAGCGACAAACGCATGTCCATAGAAAGCGGCATGAACGCACACCTGACAAAACCGATGGATGTGCCCCTGCTGTTAGAGACAATGGCGCAGATTTTGAAAAAGCATCATTCCAATACCCTTGGGTGGGGGAAATAACTGACAAACGCCTTTCCTATGATATCTTCTTTTTCCACAAATGTGTGCTCCCAATAGCGGGAGTCCCAGGAATCGTTGCGGTTGTCCCCCATCATGAAATAAGACCCTTCCGGAACCGTATACGGTCCAAAGTCTTCATAACTTACCTCCTGGGTAAAATCATGTTCCAACGCTTTACCGTCAATGTAGATTATGCCGTCCTTCCCCTGGATTGTCTCTCCTGGAAGGCCCATAACCCGCTTAAGGTAAAGCGTTTCCCCGTCATCTGGATAGATGAAGGTCACAATATCGCCCCTCCTTGGCTCTGCGAACGCATACGACAGGCGGTTTACAAAAATCCTGTCCCCCGCCATTACCGTTGTCTCCATGGAGCTTGACGGCACCTGTGCATTGGCGATTACAAATTTGTTAAGGATTATGCCGATTGCCAATGCAGCCACCACCATCGCTAAATCCTTAAAAATCTCTTTTTTAAATATCCCTCTCATTCCCTATCCTCCTTCCGGAACCAGTTTCTTTTGTTCCCGCGGGCAATGCCCTCCCCCTCAGCCCCTGCGTTCATTCCATCGGAAGCTGCTCCATTGCGTGCAGGATATGTATGCGCATGGCATTCCTCGCGCCCTCCGCATTCCTGGCTTTTAAGAAATCCATAAGCATCTTATGGTCGATAAGCGTTGCCTGCTCCACCTCTTCACACGCTTGCGAGAGCCGCACCCCTTTATTTATCCCCTCATAAATCACCGGCATGAGGCGGTTCATAAACTCATTGTGGGTCGCCCTGGCGATAGACTTGTGGAACGCCCGCTCTACCTTTGTGCGGTCTTCCTTTTGGTGAATCCGCTCTTCAATCTCCCTTCCCAGGATAAGTATCCTCTGGATTTCCTCCTCCGTCGCGCGCTGCGCCGCGTAGTAAGCCGCTTCCGGCTCGAAAATCAGGCGCATTTCATATAAATCTTTTATTTTCACTTTTGCAAAAGCCAAGGAAGACAATTCCTTGGACTGGTTAATTTGAAAATCCTCGCGGACAAATGTCCCGCGCCCCCGCCGGATTTCCAATATCCCGCCCGTAGCAAGGATGCGGATTGCCTCGCGCAAAGTCGTGCGGCTGACGTTTAACTCCTCTGACAATACATTTTCATTGGGCAGTTTGCTGCCCGGCAAAAACCGTTGCTCTACCGTAATCATGGACAAAATGCTGTCCGCAATCCGGTCAGATAACCTACTCTCCGCTTCCATGCATAACCCTTTCTGATACAATTTCCTTCCTGCCGGACGCCTCTTGTGCCTGGCATTCCACTCAATGTTTTTACTGTGACAGCGATTGCCGCTTTCAGGGCAAATCCTCTCCTCATACTTTACTGTACTTTTATGGCAAGCCCTTCAAAAATGCCCACCGGCGCCTCTTCGCCAAACGCGTATTCCTCCCCATCCTCTTTCTCAAAATTATGAACGGTCACCCGCTGCTTCACAGGGTCGACAATCCAATATTCCCGCACCCCCGCGCTGCGGTACTTAAACAGCTTGATATAATAGTCCATGCGCCTGCTGGACGGCGACACAATCTCAATCACCCAGTCCGGCGCGCCATGGCATCCTTTCTCGTCCAACTTGTCCGCATCGCAGATTACCGAAATGTCCGGCTCCACATAGTTCGCCTGATCCTTATTGAGGAATACGGCAAAAGGGGCTGGCAGGACCTGGCAGGTCCCATTGTTGCCCCTGATATAATTATTTATCTCATAACTCAAAAAATTAAGCGTCTTCTGGTGCGTCCAATTGGGTGGTGCCATATCATAAATCCTGCCGTCAATCAATTCTGCCCGCCTGCCCTCCGGCAATGCATAAATATCATCCGTAGTATAAATTTCCTCGTTTTCCAATTCTTCTATTTTTAATGCGTCCATACCGTACCCTCCTTGCGGGATTACTGCATCCTTTCCACAAAGTCAGCCATTGCCTCAGAGATTTTAATCTGCTGCGGGCAGACCGCCTCACAGCTTCGGCAGCCCACGCAGGCGCTTGGTTTCTTATCCTCCGGCATCGCCCTCAGCGCCATGGGGGCGATAAAGCCTCCTTCCGTATAGCTATGCTCATTATATAACCCCAGCAGCGAGGGGATATCAAGCCCCTGCGGACAGTGGCTGACGCAATAATGGCAGGACGTACAGGGAACGGTCTTCGTCTTGAGCATATCGGCCGCAATCTGCTGCAAACTGTCAAATTCCTGCTGATTCAAGGGCTCTTCGCTGGCAAACGTCTCAATATTCTCTTTCAGTTGCTCAAAATTTGACATGCCGGAAAGCGTCACCACGACTTCCGGCAGCGCCTGCAAGAAACGGAACGCCATGCCGGCGGCTGTCTCCTGCGGGCGCAGCGCTTTTAGTTTCTCCATTTCCTCCTGCTGTAAGCTGCACAGCCTCCCGCCGCGCAGCGGCTCCATCACCCATACAGGGATCTTATGTCCCGAGAGCAGCCCTACCTTCGACTTGGCGTCCTGGAAAGACCAGTCCAGCCAGTTTAACTGAATCTGGCAAAACTCCATATGCTCGCCGTAAGCTTCCAGGAAACGCCGCATCACCTCACAGCTTCCATGCGCAGAGAATCCCAAATGGCGGATTCGCCCTTTCTCTTTCTGCTCCATCAAGTAATCGAAAATATGGTATTCCTTATTGAGATAGGCGTCTATGTTCATCTCACAGACGTTGTGGAACAAATAGAAATCAAAATAACCTACCCCGCATTTCTCAAGCTGCCGCTCAAATATCTCTTCTACTTTGCCCATATTGGCAAGGTCATAACCCGGGAATTTTGTTGCCAGGTAATACTTCTCCCGCGGATATTTGTTAAGGGCCCTGCCCATAACAAGCTCTGAATTGCCATTATGGTAACCCCAAGCCGTATCGTAATAATTAATGCCGTGTTCCATGGCATAGGCGACCATCTCTGCCGTCTTTTCCTCATCAATGTCCGCATCATTGCCGTTTACTACTGGCAGGCGCATTGCCCCCATGCCCAAAGCAGATAATTTTAAATCCCCAAAATCCTTGTAAACCATAACGTTACCCTCTCCTTTCACAATCAACTAAAGTATACCAATTCATCCTCTGGCTTCTTTGCAGGCTGCACGTCCACGGCGTACAAAACAGGTCCCTTGCCCTTATATTCCAGGGCAAATTCCGTTTTCATCTCCGCTGTGACCGTAACCCAAGATTTATGCGGGATCTCAGCAGCCTTGCTATATTTACATTTAAAGCCGATAAACGTAATGTCATCCACGCAGCAGGTCATGGCAAAACGCCCTGGCACTAACACATCCTTCTTCATCTTCTGCGGACGGTAGACAAGCGCCAGGAAACGCACCTTCTTGCCCTCATATTTCCTGGGGTCATCTAAAGCGTCCATATACCAGATGCCGTAATCCATATCGGTAATGTCAATGACTTCCTGGTTTAAATCATAGGGCAGCTCTTCCATATCATTCTCGTCTATCATGCCGTCCTCCCGCTCATAGGCAATCTGCGCCTTGCGGTTCACTGCCTTAATCGCGCGACGGAACTTCCCCTTAGGCGTATCGTCATCGCAGCGGTTGATAATTACCACATCCGCAGCAAAAAGCTGCTCCATGACCATAGCGCGCATGTTCGTCAAATACATCTCAAATGTAGCGGCGTCCACAGTGGCAAGCGACTGCACCAAAATCCAGCCCTTGGGCAAATCCATCTCCAAAAATGTCGCCATCTGCCATGTCCCATTGTATTCGATAAACACCTGGTCCGGCTGATAAGCAAGCTGCAGTTCCTCTAATTTCGCAGAAGTGAACGCTTCTTCCTCCTCAACCACCACCATCCTGGCATTGGCTTTCTCAAGCTCTGCTTCGTCAAACTCCACTTCCCCATCCTCGCAGAGGATCAAAAGCGTCCTGCCTCCCTCGCCAAAATCCCCTTCTATCAGGGTCTCACGGATCAGGGTGCTCTTGCCGCTATCCATAAATCCGGAAAATAAATATACCGGGATCTCCATTTCCATACAACCACAACCTTTCTCTTCCCATAGGAACCTCTTTCCACAATACCCTTACAGCCAAATATCCGCGCATACCCACAGGGCGCTTAGCGCGGCTGCTTGGCTCATTGCTCGCGGGAATCGATTCCTATGCCGCTTTCTTATCCTTCTTGCCGTCAAAGCCCAAACAATTCCATCAATTTCCCTTCTTCCACATTGGTGCCGATCACGCACAGCCGCCCGGTATAGTCCGCTTCCCCTGTACGCAGCTCATATTCACCGTCTACCATATCAAAGTAAATCCATGTCCCATCTTTGCAGGGCACAATTCCTTTGGCGCGTATAATAACGCCATAATCCTCTGTATCGCAGAATGCTTTCAATGCATGTTCGATTGTCTCCTTTTCAAATACATGAGGCGTCTCCTTGCCCCAGCTTGTAAACACTTCATCCGCATGGTGGTGGTGATGCCCATGATGCTCATGGCCATGCTCATGGCAGCCGCAGGTACAGTCCTCACTGTGCCCATGTTCGTGCTCATGCTCGTGATCATGATGCTCGTGATGCCCATGTCCGTGATCATGCTCATGGCTATGCTCGTGATGCCCATGTTCGTGATCATGATGCTCATGCTCGTGATGCCCATGTCCGTGATCATGATGCCCATGCTCGTGATGCCCATGTTCGTGATCATGATGCTCATGCTCGTGATGCCCATGTTCGTGATGGCGCTCCTCCAGCAGCTCTTCTTCCAGCGTTTTCTGCTGCTCTATCACCTTATAAATCTGTTTTCCGTCAATATCATCCCAAGGTGTTGTGATGATTGCCGCCTGTGGGATCTTCTTACGGATTTGCTCTGCCACAAGCTCCGTCTGCTCCGGCTTCATATTCTGGGTTCGGCTCATCACGATCACAGTCGCATACTCTATCTGGTTATTGAAGAATTCTCCAAAAGCTTTCATCTGCTTGGTCGCCTTAGGTGTGTTGACAACGGTAATCCTGCCATTTAATTTTACTTCATTTTCCTCTTCCACTTCCTGCACAGACTTCATCACATCTGACAGCTTGCCCACGCCGGACGGCTCAATGAGGATACGGTCCGGATGGAAACGTTCCATCACTTCCCGCAGGTTCTTGCCAAAATCGCCCACCAGTGAACAGCAGATACAGCCGGAATTCAGCTCGCTGATTTCGATGCCGGAATCCTTCAGGAAGCCGCCGTCAATGCCGATTTCGCCAAATTCATTCTCAATCAGCACAATCTTCTCTCCCTGGAAGACGTCCTCTAACATTTTCTTGATGAACGTCGTCTTCCCTGCGCCCAAAAAACCTGAAATAATATCAATCTTTGTCATTTCTGATTTCCTCCTGTCTCTATCCCATATGCTCATTTTAAGATTACAATTTGTTTGCTTCTTTCTCATATGCTCACTTTAAGGTTACGATACCTTTTTGCACCAGGAACGCCGGATGGTAGGACAGCTTTGCCTTGCGCAGCCCCTCCGCCCCGGTATCCTCCTCACGGTTCACATACTGGTATCTGGCAGCCGCATGCTCGGCAAACTGCTGGTTAATCATAGGGTATGCGCCTTGCACATCAGCAAACGCTTTCTCAATATGCACGACAAACGTATCCGGGTTTAACGGCTCCCCGACCGTAAATGCAATGACTTCCCCTCCTGGCTTTGCCCTCAGCAGCCCGCCCTGAAGTTCCAGCTCTTCCATCAGGCGCAAAGCATTCAAGGTCACGCACATTTCGTCCCGTTTTTCCACATCATACTCGCACTGCATATCCTCCCGCCACTTCAGCGCCATCTGGAAGCAGTCCTCAACGTTCCCAGCCGTAATTGGCTCGTATACCCAATCCGGGTTCGACTCTTTGAAACGGTTGATGTGGTTGCGCTTGCCATGGAGCTTCTTGCCCGCAAGGCTTATCAGTTTGTCCGATTCATACACATAATCCGCCGCATCCCGGTTATATGCAACCTGAAATTTCCCGGGCCACCACGCCTCCAATTGCTCGAACTCCTTCTCCTGGACCAAATGCATATGGAACTGTGCCTGCTGCTTTGCAAACCATCCAAACATCACCTCCAACGCCTTACGGACCTGCCCCTCTTCCCCTATGGGAAACGTAATGCTGGGCGCGCCGTCTTCCTGGAAGCCGCAAAACACCAGCGTGTCTTCGACAATCGCGAATTCCGTACGGTATTTCCTGCTCCATAAATAAATATTGGCAAAAACCAGGTCGCAGCTCCTATATGGCTTTTGCTTTAGATAGCTGGTAAGCAGTTCCTTGTCCTCCAGCTCTATTTTACGCAATGATATCTCCATAAATTCTTCTATTCTCCTATCTTCATCTCGTCAACGTAACCATTAAGCCTCGCATAAACGCCTTTTTTCGCTAGAAGCTCCTGATGCGTCCCCTCCTCCTCAATCCCTGTATCGGTCAAGACTAAAATTTTCTTCGCATTGCGGATTGTGGAAAGCCTGTGGGCGATCACAAATGTCGTACGGTCCTTCGCAAGCTTCTCCAAAGACTCCTGCACCACTTTCTCACTCTCGTTATCCAACGACGACGTTGCTTCATCAAATATCAGTATGGGCGGATTTTTTAAAAATACCCTGGCAATCGACAGCCTCTGCTTCTGGCCGCCGGACAGTTTCACGCCCCGCTGGCCGATATCCGTGTCATAACCGTCGGGCAGTGACATGATAAACTCATGGGCGTTTGCGTTTTTTGCCGCCTCAATGACCTCCTCCCTGGTAGCGTTTGGCCTGCCATAACGGATATTGTCAAACGCCGTCCCTACAAACAGGTAGACGTCCTGCTGCACAATGCCAATCTGGCTGCGCAGGCTCTTTAGGGTTATGTCGCGTACGTCCATCCCATCAATTTTCACCGCCCCTTCCGTCACGTCATAAAAGCGCGGTATCAAATTACAAAGCGTGCTCTTGCCAGCGCCCGAAGAACCCACAAGCGCCACGTAATCCCCTGCCGCCACATTGAGGTTGATATGTTGGAGCACCGTTTCCGTGTTCTCCTCATAATGGAAGGAGACGTCCTCAAAGGAAATGTCGCCCTTAACCGTATCAAGCTCCACCGCGCCCGGCCTGTCCTCAATATCCGGCTGCACCGCCATCATTTCCATAAAACGCTCATATCCAGTATACCCATTCTGGAACTGCTCTGTAAAGTTAATCAGCTTCTTTACCGGCTCCGTAAACGTATTGATGTAGAGGAGGAATGTCACAAGGTCCGCCACATCCGCCTGTTTATGCGTAATCATCTGCGCACCCGCAACCAGCACGGCAATCGTAATCAGCGTTGTCAGCGCGTTCAGGCCGGAATGGTAGCCCGCCATATAATAATAGCTGTTCTTTTTGGCCGCTAAAAACCCTCGGTTGCCCTGCGCAAACTTGCCAAGCTCCACATCCTCATTGGCAAATGACTTCACAACCCGGATGCCGGACAGGTTATCCTCTATCTGGCTGTTGACCTCAGCAATTTTCTCCCGGTTGCGCTTAAACGCGCGCTTCATCCTGGTATTGAAATAGGCCGCATACACGAGCATCACAGGCACAAAGGCAAAGGCAACCAGCGTCAGCCTCACATCTATCTGAATTAAAATGACAAAAGACCCGATGATCTTGATTAAGGAAATCACCAGATCCTCCGGCCCATGGTGCAATAGCTCGCTGATATCAAACAAGTCGCTGGTAATGCGTGACAAGAGCTGCCCCACTTTCTGGTTATTGAAAAAAGAAAAGGACAGCTTCTGGTAGTGTGCAAAAATCTCAGCCCGCATGTCGAACTCAATCTTAGCGCCCATCACATGTCCAAAATTTGTAATAAAGTAATTGCAAAAACATTCCACAGCGACCAGCCCTAACATCAGCACGCCGAGCGAAAAAATCCGTCCGGCGGCATCCTTAGCCCCAAGGGCAAGCACATCATTGGTAATGTAACGCACAATCAACGGGATTACAAGCGTCACGCCTGCCCCCACAACCGCAAAAAACATATCCGCAAGAAACAAAGGCATGTACGGTCTGTAATACGATGCCAGTTTCTTTAGAATCTTCGCCATAAAACCCAATTCCCTTCACGATTATTTATCAGCAAATAATATGCCCGCGCCATTCCTCATTTTAACCCCTGCTCTCCAGCAGCTTCGCTTCAAAATCCGCAACAGCCAAGGGCCTGTCGAAATAAAATCCCTGCGCAAGGAAGCAATTGCTCTCTTTTAATAATTTTATCTGCTCTACGCTTTCCACGCCCTCCACAATACACTCAATGTCCATATCCTGTGCCAGGGCCACAAGATGCCGGAACATCACGCGCTTCTGCCTGTCACTATCCGCTTTGCCCGGCAGGAAGCTTTTATCTATCTTTAGCACGTTCCATGGCAGCTCCCGTATCAAGTTCATGGATGAATATCCCGTGCCAAAATCGTCCACCGACGCGCTGATTCCCTGGCTGCGCAATCCGGAGACCAATGACTTCAAATGCTCAAACCCTACATCCGTCCCTGTTTCCGTCAATTCAATTTCTATATATTCGTGGGGGACCCGGTATTTATCAACGATGGCAAGAATTTTGTCCAGCAAGTCCATATCCCCCATATGGACACGCGAAAGGTTCACGGAAACCTTAACCGCCCCTTTGCCCTCATCCAGCCATCTGCGGATATCGCGGCAGACATGCTCCAGCATATAAAAATCCAACATGCAGATTAGCCTGCTCTTCTCCAAGACGGGGATAAATTCCCCAGGCGCCACCACTTTGCCGTCCTGGAACCAGCGGCACAACGCCTCAGCGCCGACCAGGTTATAATTCTTTAATTCAATCTTAGGCTGATAGTAGACATGGAACTCTTCCTTGCGCAAAGCTTCCGGCAGATTGGCTTCAATCATCTTCCCCATACGGATTCCCTGCATCAGCCCCGCGTCAAAAAACGCGAACTCCGTCTTACGCACATTCCGCGCCATATTCATCGCAATCCCCAGGCACTCCACAATATTTACAGCGCTGTTGCAGCTTCTCGGTATCATATAATAACCGGCATAGGTCGCAACCCATACGCGCTTGCCTTCTTTCTCGTCATAGACAATGCCCCTGCCCTTCAAATAGTCCATGACCCGATCCAGGTTGACCTTTAAGAACAAAGCGATAAAAGTGTCCCCGCCGACCCGGCAGACTAACTCCTTGCCGCTAAACAGTTCCTGGAACTGGCGGATAAATTTCCCCAGGACCCTGCTGCTGCGTTTCCTGCCTATTTGCTGGTTCACTGCCGAAAAATAACGTATGTTAAACTGGCAGGCTGCGTATTTCCCAATCTCCCCGTCAGCGATAATCTGGTTGACGCTTTTCATAAACCAGGCCATATTGTACATGCCAAGCTCCTGGTCGCGGAACCTGAGCCTCTCCACCACCTGCTGCATACGGATACGCCCGTTGAACGTAAGGAGCGCTTTTAAAAACACCTGTATCTTCTCCTGCTCTATCTCCTCCCAGTCCGGTTCCCCCAGGATCGGCGAGATTGCATATTTGATTAAGTTCCCCTCTCCCGTCCATTCTTTACGGACAATGCTCCGCGCAGGGTCGCTCTCGCCATTATGGTAGAAAACCACGCTGCCGCCCCATTTCTCCTCCTCATACCCTAAATTCTCATAAAAGTCCGCCTCTACCTTCGCAATCCTGAGCACACGGCATAAACTATCCATAGCCGCCTGCGTATCCGGATTGATTAAGTCCGGAATCTTATCCATCTGTATAATGAACTTATCCAAAGCCTGCGCATATTCTTTCACATCAAATGCCATGGGCCATTCCCCCTTTGACTTCAAGCTGCGGCATGCGGATCGTAAAAACTGTTCCGCCGCCAGGTTTTATATTTACATCAAATTTTCCCGACATCTGCCTGATAAGGAAACTTACGATAGAGAACCCAAACTCCGGCCGTCCTTCCCATTCCATTTCCTGGACGCTGCCGTTTTCAATGTATTCCCGTATCTTCCCTAGCTGTCCCGGCGACAGTTCCAAAACAGAATCCTCAACCGAAATGCTGAGCATAACCGCATAAGAGGCTTTGCATCCACTGGCGCATATGGTAATTACCCCGCCCTTTGCGCCGTTAATGCTGTTGGACAAAAGCTTGCTTAGGGCCTGGCCTATCCGTCCCGCGTCGCCTAACATAAATTCCGGCACATTTTCATCTACCTGTATGCGGATTTCCCTGCCGTTATCCCCATAATGGCCGACAACATTGTCCACAACCTCTTCTAATAGCGCCCTAATCCGATAATTGTCCTCGTTCAGCTCTACCTTCCCATCGGACATCTTTATGTATTCTACGGCATCTTCCACAATGGAATATACCTCTGTCCCCTGCCTGAGCAGCGTCTTCATATTGTCCGTCGCAGGGCTGTCCACCTGCTCAATCAAGTCCCCCGCATGCTCCATCCATTCTTCTATGTTCTGTTTCATCTGCATGCTAAGGTTCATCACAAAATCCGACTGCGAACGCGCCGCCCGCTCCGCTTTCCTGCAATCCTGTATCGCAAGGTAGCTGCAATACGCAATTGCCGACAACGCCTCCGTAATCTTTGACAGAAAGGCCGCTGCTTTCTCCACGTCCTCCCGCGGCATAAACTTCGTCTCACTGATAGCTTTGACATAAAGTTGCGGGTCTATACCCATTTCCTGCGCCTTCCCGTGCAATTTATCCATATCAAGCTCCGCCGTGCGTACCTGCCCCCCTATAAAACTCCCTATAACTTTATCCCCTACCATAATCGGGGCTGCATAATCTGTCAAGCCTGCATGGCACTGGTAAACGAACGTCTTCCCTGAACGCAGGGCCTTGAACGCCCCTTCCCTGTCGCAAGCCTCACACCTTCTGCCCCCTGGCTTAGATTCCCTGACTAATTTTTTGCAAAAGTCTGTAAACCCACTCCCTCTTGTCATCGGCATCCCCGCCGAATCTGTAATCAAAGCCGCCATTCCCGTGTACTCGGAAAAACCGTCCTGAATCTTCTGCAGGATATTTACGTCAATCAAATCCTGCAAATACACTTTCTCCATGTCCTAACACCCTCCAAAAAATATCTTATACCATCATAGCACATTTAGACAAAAATAGCAATTTATGTAAATTTGAATATTGTATCTTAATGGAAAGATAGTTACTGTTCACTCCGCAATGTCATTAAGTTAGTACCGGCAACATAGGGTATGCTATGGAAAAAATGACAAAAGCAGGATGCCTGGCTTCCCACATAGGCTAATGTTGCGGTCACAGACACATTTGG
>CATLBW010000071.1 GCA_949879775.1 uncultured Lachnospiraceae bacterium | reverse complement strand
AAATTTTTTAGTTTCATAGTTTAAAACTCCTTTCGTAACATGTGCACTGTTCCGTGGCAGTCCGAGGAGTTTCTATATGGTATCCCTTCCTCCCTCCTTCCTTCTATCCTTACCATGTGCATTTCTGCGTGTAAAATACCTGTCGGTGCCCTGCCATAAATTGCTGTGCAGCGGCATGACGTCCCTGCGCGTTTTCGCGCATGGGATACCTGTCGATATTCTACTTATCCTCTGCTGCCAAATTTGCTGTTTCTACAGCAATGCACAGGAACCAGTAAAAACACACCGGGTTCAAAAGCAACAGAGTAAGTGATATACTTTGGTTTGTGCCAAGGATAAATTTTAAGGCAAAAAATGTACAAAATGCTTATTTGTATAAAATTGGGCGACAGCAAAGTAAGTACTACAGATACCAATGCTTCTCGCCCGGTGCACTTATACTGGTTCCCATGCATTACTGCAGAAGCCAGCGCTTTTGCAGAACGGAATTATCCCCCCATAAATTTGAAGCATTTGCGATGCCAGGAAAGCCCGTAAATTCAACATTCTGCGCCTCCCTAGGCCTGAGAAATCCTTGCTGTTTAGTAACAAATTAGAAACACGGGGGGAGGGAGATACCCTCAATCTCAGCAAAGCGCTTTGCGTTGATAAAATAGGTCCAGCGGCGCTTTGAAGTGCGGATTGCATAGCCCCAGGGAAAGACCCCTTGCTGCAGACCTTTGCGCACTGTGTTGTGGTTCATCCCCATGAGCTTTGCAGCATCCGCAACAAGTAGCTGCCTGATGGCGCCGTGCGTCTTTTTATAAACAATTGCCGCTTCTTGTTCCCCTTCAAAATAGTTCGGTAAAAGTCCAAGTGACGCCGCTATCATTTGCCGTTTATCTTTGGGCGGGGTATTCTTGCCCGAAAGGTATTGGCTAATGGCCCCTCTGCTGCACCCTGTTAAACCGGCGGCCTGCGACTGGTTCAAGCCTAATTGCTGCATAGCTGCTTTTAATTGTTCACTGAAATTCATTCTCATCACCATTCCTTTCATAAGTTTGCAATATCTATAATATAGAAAAGAAAAGTTCTCCACTTTCATTTTCCAGGGATGTAATTTTGAACAAAACAACGACGCTGTTTTGGGGTAAAAGTTAGAAAAAACACTATTAAGGAGTAAACCTAAGAAATGAATTTATCGACAATCTGCTGAAAGCGGCATATATTACCACTGCTGCCCGTAAAGGCCTAAAACCTTGATAAAATGGGGCTTTTCAGCAAAACAGATAAATGTCTGTGGGGGCAATATAATAAAATAATCATTTCTGGCGTTGACAACCCCAAAATACGGTATTATAATCTGAATTAAGGCAAGAATGTGGGGGGATAATATCCCATACTGCAAAAGCGCTGGCTTCTGCAGTAATGCATGGGAACCAGTATAAGTGCACCGGGCGAAGAGCATTGGTATGTAGTACGTACTTTGCTGTCGGTCAATTTTATGAAGAAGTGCATTTCGTACATTTTTTTGCCTTATAATTTATCCTTGACACAAACCAAAGTATACCATTTACTCTGTTGCTTTTGAACCCGGTGTGTTTTTACTGGTTCCTGTGCATTGCTGTAGAAACAGCAAATTTGGCAGCAGAGGATAAGTAAAATATCGACAGGTATTTTACGCGCCGTAGTGGGATGGGTTTACTAGCCATTGCGGGGCAACCATGGTGACATATGGAAAGGATAGAAGGAAGGAGGGAAAGAGTTACCATACGTTATATAACTCCTCGGACTGCCACGGAACAGTGCACATGTTACGAAAGGAGTTTTAAACTATGAAACTGAAAAATTTAAAGCGCTTCTTAAGCATAGCCTTGAGCGCTGCCATGGCGGTATCAATGATATCAGTTCCCGCTAAGGCAGAAGGCTTGTCGGACGAAGCTCCGGCGGTTGTGAGGGAAGCTGCTGAGAACCCGGACGAGGAACTCGATGAGGAGGACCCGGACGGCAGCCTCGACGAACAGGGCGACAGTTCAGAAGAGGTAAAAGGAAAAGATATTTCCGAAGAGGCCAAGGGAGAGGAAGCTCCTCTGGCGGAGGAAAATGCTGGTGCGCCGCAGGCGCAGTCGGCTGACGCGGCTCCGGCAGCGGATGAGGAGTCGGCAGATGTAATCAAAGTCACCGCTGACAAGAGCTTTAAGCAGGCGGTTGAAGAGGCGCAGGCAGGGTCAGTTAAGACCATTCAGTTGGCAACTGCAGAAAACGCAGACGTCCCGGTTGAGGCAGGCGTTTATGACCTGAGCGGCTTGACAATTGAGACAGACGGACGTGCCTTACTGATTGATGGAGACGTTACATTTAAAGGAAATGCTTCCACTACTGTCAAGAACAGCCAGACAGGGGTATCTAAGTGGATGTTCCGCGTAACAGAAAACGGCAAGCTGAACTTGGCCGACGGCGGTAATTACACGACCAAAGGTCCAAGCATGATGCGTGTGCTTGGCGAGGTTGAGATTAATGGCGCAACCTTAAAGTGTGACGGTACGTATGAGAACACATATGGCAGCAAGCAATTAATTTCCTTAAGTGGCGTGAACGCAGTTTTGTATGCCAAGAGCGGTACCATCAACGCAGACCTTGGCGACCAGGACTCAGACGGCTTATATGCAGTTGCTGTGTTTGAAGGCGCAAGGGTCATCTTTGGTGAAAAGGGAGCGAACAACGCCAGCCTGGTGGTTACCAGCAGGCTCCCTATTGTAGGCATGAATAACGGAAACGCACCTGCTGACGTCACAGTCTACAGCGGGACCTTTACAAACACGTTTGACCCGTCAGGAGCAAGTGACAAGAAGTACGCATGCGTGTTCTACTTTTCCGGGACCGCGAAAGCGGACATTCAGGGAGGCCAGTTCACACAGACAGGCAAAGAGGGACATATTTTCTCCATGCCTTGGACGAACCTTGGCGGCAATGACGACACTACAAAGCCCGCTGTCAACATCAACGTGAGCATCACGAACGGCGAATTTGCTTCCAAAGGAAAGATTTTCGACGGGGCAGCAGTTCCCAACGCAGAGAAAGACACAAACGCTAAAATCACCATCACTGGCGGCAAATTCTCTGATGGGCTGGATAATGTAAAGTTTGGTCCGGAAGGCAACGGCACCTTACTGGATGGGGACAGCTTCGTGGTTGGAACCAAGAAAGTTGTTGATGTCGGAATTGTAGCTAACGATGGCACGTTTACAGCGCAGAAGTCATTCTCCACCTTGGCAGATGCGATTGCATTCGCAGGTGAGGGAGCGGATGCTAAGACAATCAAGCTGGCAGCCGACATCGAGCTTACGCAGGATCTCGGCGCTGTGAAGATTGAGACTGACGGACACAGGATTACAGTCCCGGAAGGACAGAGCCGCACCGTAAAAGGAGCGACCATCACGAACAGCAAGCTGCTGGACACTACAAGCTGGAAGAACAGCAGGAACCTGATCTTCTATGTCCTGGGCAATTTGACAATTGACGGCGGCACATATAAGACAGACGGCGCACAGGCGCTCTATGTCAAGGGAGAAGCTACCGTAAAGGGCGAAGCTAAGATAGAAACTACTGCAGAATCTAGCGAGACAAGCAGCATTCAAGGCGTTCCGCAGAATTATGACGGCGCAGCCCTGGTTGTTGTAGATGCAGGCGGAAAGCTTACCGTTGGGAAGAGCACGGTGACTGCAACATCTACGGAGTCAAGCAGTGGCAGCGACTATGGTATGTATGGGTTCTATGTGCTCCAGGGCGGCGAGCTTGTGCTGGGTACAGAAGAAGGTGGCCCGACAACCACAGCCACCATGGCAGCAGTGGGCATGAACGCTACGACAGCTCCAGGCAAGATTACCATCAACGACGGTACATATACAAGCCATTGCGTAAGCTCTACCCAGAAGTGGAACGCAGTCATCTACCTTCCGGCAACAGCGGAAGTGACTATCAACGGCGGTACGTTCACTGCGGCAACTGGAAGCAATACACAGATTATTTCAGTTCCGTATGAGAGCAAGCCAGACGGCAGCGGTGCTACGAACCTGAAACTGCTTATCAACGGCGGTAACTTCAATGCATCAGGAAGCAACGACTCATTTGTTTATAATAATGGAGCTACGCAGCCGAACACCGCTAAGAACACGATTATGTTCAAGGGCGGCAGCTTCAATGTGAAGCCGCAGAGCCTGAAAACTTCCGGGTTTGTTGCTGGGTGCAGCGAGCTGCCGGAAAACGCCACAGAAGGCAGGTATGTGCTTGTAGAGAACCCATGTACCATCAGTTGGGTGAAAGAAAAAGCTCCGACTTGCTGGGAAGAAGGCGTAATCGGACATTATGAGTGTGAGAAATGCTTTACGAAGTATAACACAAAGACACAGGCTGACGGCGTGCTGGCTACGGAGACCGTAATTCCGAAGAAAGTGCATGGGTTGAACTATGAGGAACACGAGAAGGTAGCTGCAACTTGTACCGAGGATGGCTGGGAAAAATGTGTTGAGTGTCTTGACTGCCATAATTACTACAGCGATACGAAGGCTATGCTGAACGCTGAAAAGCCGAACACGACAGAAGCGAATGCAGCATTTGTAGCTAAAAAGACGGGCCATACATTTAAGGGCACTGACGGCAAGGTTGCGGCAACCATTGACACCGAGGCTTTTGAGGCGGCAATGAAAGCAGACCCAAGCGCTTTTAAGGATGGGCAGGCTAATGGCGTGACAGCCACACTTAAATGCCAGACAAAGGGCTGCGAATACGTAGAAAACGCAACTTCCGTAAAGGTAGTTTATAAGGATAGCAACAGCAACCTGACTGGTTACGACTGCACTACTGGCAAAGAGTTGACCTATACCGTAACAGCAGAATTTGAAGCAAAAGATGCGAAGGAAGAGGCTGAAGGCACGGCTGCCGAGGAGACTCCAGCAGAGGGCCTCACGGCAACCCAAGACGTAACAGTCAAGATTGACGGCAAGGCGCATACCTACGAAGAAGGAACCGTAACATTTACGTGGGGAGAGGACTTCGACATCGCAAGCTTTAAGGAGGGCGTCCAGGACAAGGTGACAGTTACCTCCGGCAAGTGTACCGTCTGCGGCAAGGATGTAAAGCCGTTCGCTTATGTGACTTATAAGACAGATGCAGACAGGACGAGCGTGCTTACCTGTAAGAACAGCAAGACGCTTACAGCCAAAGCTGTCAGTGTCGTAACGGACAAGGATGGAAACGTAACAAATACTTATGAGGTTGCGGGCGTTGAGCAAGAGGATAAGGTGTTCAGGGGAACGCATAATCTGGGCAACTACCAGAAATATGTAGCTCCGACCTGTACGACAACCGGTCGTTGGGGATTCTACACCTGTAAGGACTGTAGCAGGTGGTTCCTCGGCGAAGATTCCGCAGCAGCGGATGAAGATATCACCAACGAGAGCCAGTTGGTAATCCCGAAGGTTAAGCACAGCTTCGGGGCAACACCAACATTTAGCTGGATAGACGCTGATAAAAAAGAAGCAAAGGCAACCTTCCGCTGCAGCTCCTGTAAGAAGGAAGTTGACGTTATGGTGAAAGCTGCTGACCTCAGCCAGACAAACACTACAGATGCCACATGCGGAAAAGAAGTTGAAGAACAGTATAGCGCCAAGGTAACATTTAACCCGGATAAGGTTGAGGAGGCAGAAGACGGCAGCCTCAGCTATCCGCAGACAGCAACAGGAGGCATTGACTGTACAGGAACGTTAAAGAGGATCGCAGATCAGCCTCATGAAATTGAGTGGAGCATGGACGCCAAAGCAAATGCACCGGTAGTAACATGGATGTCAAAGAAAACTGCAGAGGATGTTTCCACAGCCGATGACATCGCCAAGGGCGTTAAGGTTGTCCTTACCTGCAAGAGATGTAAGCAGACATTAACAATTGAAAAGAACAATGTAACAGGCAGTACTGGTTTCACATCAAACCTGGACGGCATCTTTGCAGCCACAAGCATTGTCAAGGATACCGAGAAGAGCACGCCTGCGAACTGCCAGAATACTGGTAACGACGTATATAACGTGAAAGTAGCATACGACTTCTACTACGGCGACGGCAGGCAGACCAAAGAGTTGGGTACCATCTCGGCTAAGACTGCTGTAGATTCAAACGCCCATGTATGGGGCGGCAGCGCAACAGGAAGCTGGACGGCAGTGATGCTGAAGGACAGCGATGGGAACGACACTGATAAACCTAAGACCGTACATGTGGAAGTGCCGGAGACAATGGGCAGCGCGATTAAGGTAGAGCGCGACGTTCCGGTATACAAGTACAGCATGGACACGAAATGCACGGTTTGCGATAGGGCGACAAAGACACTGGAAGGCGAGCTTGGCGGTAGCACAGGAGACTTGAAAGTATTGCTGGACCAAACGCAGACGAACGCAACCCTGTGCTCCACTGACGGCGTTTATACTTATACGGTAACGCTCCCGAATAATGGCGGCACGAAGACATACAAGAAGTCTGAAGAGGCTCCTGGTCATCAGACCCAATACAAGATTGAGTGGGATAAAAAGATAGCTGGAGAGAATCTTGTTACCGGGTTTAACAAAGTAACCGGCAGGAAATATTGTAAGAGATGCGAAGAAGCAATTGAGAAAGACGCAGCAGGCGAAGTGACCTATCAGCCGAGTGATTACTATGAGCCAATCGTTAGGTCTTCCGATGTGGAAGCAGATAAGCCGCATATTGAGATTACCTACGAGAACAACAACATCACCAACTGCGGCAAGCCGGTTTCCCAGGTTGTCAAGGCGGTTATCGACCTTTCAGACACTCCTGGCAGCGGCAGGGTTGAAAAGCGTGAGAGCACCCTTACCATCGACAGCTACATCAAGGGACATAAGCCTGTCTATAGGTTCGAGTGGACCCCTGTGAAGGGCGAGGGTGAAGAAGAGGCGTCAATCACGAAGGAGACACAGTGGACGGTTGTTGCCAAAGAGTACTGCGCAAACGAAGGCTGCGAGTGCAACGTTAGCAATGCAGGCACAGCCAACGACAAGCCGGTTGAGGTTTCCACTGATGATAAAAGCACTCTGGTAGTAGAAGTAGCGTATGACACAGAGCATAGTGTAGACCCAACGGAGACGAAGGAAGGGACCTATGTATGGAACCTGACCCTTAAAGATAATGACAAGAAAGTTGCCCTGGTAACGGAAGGAGCGGATGCGAACGCCCTTGCAGACCAGGTGACACATACTGAGACGATTTCTGCAAAGGGACCGCACACACACAAGTATGGAGCTACCACAGCGACTGTAGCAAAAGAGATTACAGTAGCTGAGGATGGCACACAGACAGCAAAAGTTACCTTGAGCCGTACTTGCACAGACCCAGAGTGCCCGAACAAGGACGAGGCTGGCAAGGTTATTGCAGATACGAAGGAACTTATCGCAGCGTTTAAAGATTACAAGCAGGCAGACGGCAGCTTTGGTGCAACAGCCCCGGCAGACTGCGCAGCAGGCTTTACAGCAAGGTTTGAGCTGACAGCAGCGCAGAAAACAGAGCTTGCAGACGAGGCAGGCGGCAAGATTGCTTGGACAGCGCCGACAGGCGTTGCAAACTGGGACGCTTATGCAGCAGAAGTTGTAGTAGCTGCTAAAACAGACGGAACCAAGAACCATGTCCTGCACGAAATCGCAGCTTCTGCAGACCAGAGCTGTATGACAAGCGGACATCCTGCATATTTTGAGTGCTACAGGTGCGAAAAGGCATTTACAGATGCTACCGCTGCCACAGAGTATACAGGAATCAAAGAAGGCGATACGGCCAAGGTTCCGCATGAGTATGACTTAACGAAACCGGAAATTACAATCGTAGACCCGGCTGTTGTAGACGACACAAGCGCAGAAGGAACTGCAGTACAGCTTAAAATTACATTTACCTGTAAAAAGGAAGGCTGTACAGAAGCCAAAGAGGGACATACCAAGACCTTGACGGCAGTTATGGTTGCTGACAGCGACTATGACGCTTCAAAAGAAGTTTATAAGGCTAAGAAAGTAGATACAGTGCCTGCAGAGTGTGAAGACTCAGATGATCCGAAAGGCGGAATTGGTACCGCGACATACACCTATTCCTTCACCCCGAAGGCAGAGGACAAGGTAAACAACAACCTTGACGCAGTAATTACCAACAAGGTAACAAGGCAGCTTAAGCCGGTAGACCATAAGTATGGCGCAAATGACAAGTGCGAGTACTGCGGCGCAGAAAAACCGCAGGAGACATGCGCGGAGGCTGGACATCTGTATACAGCTAACCCGATTGTCACCTACAAGGACGGCAAGGTAATGCTCACATTCCACTGCACGCGTCCGAACTGCGCGATTGGCGCTGAGGGCAACACCAAGGAAGTGGAGACATCTGCTAAGAAGAACGAAGAAACCAGCAGGCCGGCATCCTGTCCGGAGGGCAATGACTATGAAGGCCAAGGGCTTGACGTTTATGACTATGAGTGGACAGCTCCGGCCAAGACTGAGACCCAGAAAGACCAGTACGGCACCAGCACCGCTACCCAGGGACAGAAATATACTGGTATTGCAAGGGTAGAGATTCCTGCATTTGAGCATGACATTGATGCTGATGGCAAGTGTACGCTCTGCAAGAACCAGAAGATGTACGTGCTGAACCTTGACGCTGATGGCGTTGTATATTCATCAACAGCGTTTGCAGAGATCAGCACAGACACAGCTACAATGAAAGCAAACATCAGCGCTGCAATCCCGGTAGCTCCGACCAAGGTTGGCTTTAAGGCAAGCGGCTGGAAGTACGGGGAGACCGAATATGCGACAGCCGACAAGGAGAAACTGGTAGACGCTTTGGCTACTGCTTTGACGGCAGTAAACCCGAAGGCTCAGATTACCTTCCAGTATACAGAGCTGACAGAGGCACAAAAAGGAACGGGTGAGGTTCAGGCACGCTCAGGCTATACTGATGCGGAGGGCTATCTTATCCGTATAGACTCGGATGATGACGTCAGGGAAGAAGTTGTCGTGGGCAGCAACCTGGTAGTGACAGCGGCTGATACCAAAATCGTAGATGGCAAGACATACAAGTTCTCCCACTGGGCAGATAAGAATCAGAAGGTACTTGGCTACACCAAGGACTATAGGGTTCGTATTAGCCAGAGGGACGAAACACAGATCCTCTATCGGATGTATGTCCCAGAAGAGACAGAGGTTGAGGCTAAGCCTACGGCAGCTATCACCAGCAAATCTGTGTTACCGGATGTTAAAAAGATGCAGTATGTTACAACATTCAACCTTCCGGAAGGTTATACGTTCAAGAACAGTGGCTATGTATACAGCACTGAGCGGATTGCCGGAGATGATTTGGTTCTTGGAGGAGCTAATGTGAAAAGCATAGCATTGAATGGAACCAAGACAGCCACGCTGACGATTAAGGTTAAAGATGGCGCAGAAGATAATGTTTGGTATATCAAGGGCTATCTGACATGCACGGATAAGGACGGCAAGGAAGTTACCGTTTACACCGACATGGAAGCTTACAGCTATAACCAGTTGTCTGCCCAGCAGTAAAAGGACGCCACAATTTGAAAGGAGGTGGAATAGATGGAAAAATATGAAACCCCCAATATGGAGATTATCTATTTTGAGGCAGAGGATATTGTCACAGCGTCAGATACAACGGGTGAAATAGGATAAATCCTCTATAAAGAGTCCCGGCAGGACGCCTGAAACACGTCCCTGGGATAACAAAAAGAACGCTGCCGCGTGAGATTACTTGCGCGGCAGCGTTTTTCTATAAGAAAGACCTTGCCACGATAAATATTGACTTATGACGATTTCTGAGGCTATAATACCTCTAATACCTACAAAAACTGACAATGATAAGAACCGGGAAGGAGCTGTCAATCATGAGAAAAAGAAATCCAAACGGCTACGGCTGCGTGACAAAGCTAAAGGGCAACCGTTCAAGGCCGTGGGTAGTTAAGGTGACAATGTACGATGAAGATGGGAACGCCAAACAGACCCCCGTAGGTTACGCGGAGACGGAGGAAAAGGCGTTGGTCCTGCTGGCGCAGTACAATAACAATCCCTGGGATGCAGGACGGGAAACCATCACGTTAGCCGTCCTGTACCAGCGGTGGCTGCAAATAAAGGCGCCTAAATTAGGCAAGGCAAACGCGCTTTCCCTAAAGTCGGCGTTCCGGCATTGTTCCAAATACTATGGGATGAAATACCGCTCAATCCGGGCGTACCATATGCAGGACTGTATTGATAACTGCGGGCGTACCTATTCCACACAGGGGGCCATCAAGAACTTGTGGGGGCATCTCGACCGTTTTGCCTTTGAGTGCGACATTATTGATAAGATGTATTCCCAGCTCACGACCTCCCCGATGGCGCCAGATACAAGCCGTATGCCGTTTACAGAAGATGAGATCGCGGCATTATGGGATATCTCAGACCGCCCCTGGGTTGATACGGTGCTGATTTATTTGTACAGTGGATTTCGGCTGACAGAGCTGCTCACCATGAAGACCAGCCAGATTAATTTAGAGGAAAGGACGTTCACCGGGGGCGTCAAGACCAAAAACGGCAAAGACCGGGTGGTGCCTATCCATCCGCGCATAGAGCCTTTTGTCAGGAGATTGGCAAAACAGGGAAATGAATACCTTTTCTCCCTTGACGGGAAGAAAATCACATCCTACCGATATTATAAGCTTTGGGATGAAATCATGGAACAAATCCATGCAGACCATACCCCTCATGAAGCAAGGCATACCTTTGAGACAAACCTTGACAATGCAGGGGGGAACCGGAAATGTATTGATTTGTTAATGGGACATAAATCGTCTGACGTAGGCAACCGCGTCTATAACCATAAGACTCTCGACCAATTGCGAGATACGATTGAGCTGTTAAAATAGCATTTAAATCTTAAACAAGTAACAAATTAGAAACAAAAAAAACTAAAAATCTTTATTTTTCGCGGCCTGCGGGCTTCTTGGGGATTATCCCCCCACAATCTTGCCTTAATTCAGATTATAATACCGGACTTTCTTATTGTCAACGTTGAAAATGATAATTTTAAGTTATCAAAGCCCCGGGGATTTGTGTGTTTCGTACAAATCCCCATTTTAAGAGGCTTCCCGCGCTGCCCTTATGAAAGTGGTAATATACGCCATTTTCATTTTAAGGCTGCTATAACATTAATGTATGGGCTCTTCGGCGAGGAACAATACCTATCGTTTTTTTGCCTCGCCTTTGCCCCACAAAATACGAAGCTCGCGCCCCAGCCATTTTCGGTAAAATAAAATATGCCGGAACATTCGGTAAACCAGGAAGAAGGGGATTAATACCTTATGCTTGGCGAAAAAAGGCTCATGCTTTTCAAACCATGCCATATCCGGGAAAAGGCGTTTGCGCAGATAGCTAAGCTTCCCGGCAAAACCGAGCCGCCCCTCTCCGATCTGGTACTCCTGCCGCTTACGTTCCACGTATATTTTCTCATTCCCATAAGTCCCCGCCCCCGCAAAATCCGCTAACATCGACTGCTCTTCTTCTGACAGCAGGGTATCGCCAAATGCCTGCACGGAGCCGAACACCTTACGTGAAAGCTCCCTGACCGCCCGCTCAAAATCAAGCGCTGCCAATTTTTGTGCTTCCCCTTCTATATAACGCCAATCCAGCTCCCCTTCTTTCTTGGCAAGGTAAACATAGACGTCAATCAAGGAACGCAGCCCCGTCCCGCCTACGCTGAAATGCTTATATGCATGGGCAATCATATAGAGGTAGAAATCCTCGTCCGTAAAACGATAGCCATACTGTGACTTCCCATCTTTTTGCAGCCTGTCTTTGATATTTTTGTAATAATCATACCAGGCGGCATTGTTCCTCTTCGGGCAGAGGACGGAGTGCATTTCAAAATTGTATACCGGGAGCTTGAGGAAATCATCCTGGTCTTCCTTATCAATCCTTTTTACCGTATAACCGCGTTCCTTCATTAATATAATGACGTCTTCCTGGCGGCTTGTGTCATAAAGGATATCATTATCCCCCATCTGGCGCATGCCATACTGCGGGTAATACTCCTTGAGGATGCTCCCCTTCAAAGGCATATACCAGACGCCCATACGTTCCAGTTCGGCAAGAATCTCAGCGCGTTCCGCATCCAGCAGCATAGCCTTGCGGATTGCCCGCTCTTTGTACTTCTTCCATTCCCTGCCTGTCTTTGTGTCGGCAGCCGGCCAGTGTCCCATTTTTTCCAACGCCATATACGTCATGGCCTCTATGCTGTGGGACCTGCTTGTCTTGTATACCTCTTCCGGCTCCATCCCGGCTACCCTGCCTTCGTCCGGCGCCTCCCCATGCAGTGCGCACGCCACCAGGTACAGCGTATCTTTCACTGCGTCAGGTATCTGCATGTCGTTGATTGTCTGGGCATTTGTCATATCCTATTCCTCTTCTTTCATCATCGAACTCTGAACCATTCCAAAATCTATGCATTTATCGCAAATAGAAAGCGCCGCCGGCCTGTGCGTGATAATAATGACCGTTTTATCCGTCATCGCCCTGAGGTTTGACAAAAGCCTTGCCTCCACTTCCTCATCCAGGGAGCTTGTCGCTTCATCCAGCAGCAAAATGGGATGGTCGCTAAAAACCGCCCGCGCGATGGCAATCCGCTGCATCTGCCCCTCTGATATCCCCAGGCCCCGTTCGCCTAGAAGCGTATCCGCTCCCTGTTCCAGCTTATCCACAAATTCCTGCGCACAGGCGATTTGCAGCGCGCGCCTCAAACGCGCCTCTTCCTTCATCTTCTGTTCGTCTCCAAAGGCAATGATTTCACGTATCGTCCCTGACAAGAGCTGATTGCCCTGGGGGACATAGGCAAAAAGCCCGCGCCACCTCGAGGTCAACGTCCGGCTGCCTTTTCCCGTGTACAGGCAAACCTGCCCCGCATCAAGGGGGTACAGGCACATCAGCAGCTTTAACGCCGTGCTCTTGCCGCACCCCGAAGGTCCTGTAAACGCCACATACTCGCCCTTTTTTATTTCAATATCCAAATGTGAAAGCACAATGGGCATGACTGTCTGCCCCTCCGCGTCCAAAGGCTGGTAGGTGAACGTTGCGTCCTCCAATGCCATAGACAGCATTTCTTCTTTATAAAATGCCTGGCACTCTTCCCCTGAGAGCGGCTCCTTTTGGTAATCATCCGCCAGGGCCTCCGCTTCCATCAGCCGTTCCGCGCTCGCCAACATGGCATAATACCGCGGCAGATAGCCGGTGATATTGGCAAATGGGCTTTGTATCTGGCCGATAAGCTGAAGGATTGCCATCAGGTTCCCGTAGCTCATCGTGCCGGTAAGAATCCCATACCCGCAAAAAACAGCCCCCAGCACATATACGCCATTCATGGCTGCGCCAAAGGCTATATTACAGACATTTGAAAAATGGCTGCGGTTCATCCGGGCTTTTTTATGCCCCTCCATCAAGCGCCTGGCGCCTTCCTTTGTCTGCTTTTCCACGGCAAAGGTACGGACAATCAAAAGCGCGCCCAGCCTTTCCTGGAAAAACACCCGCAACTTGCCGTCGGCTTCCTGGATTTTCTTATGCAGGCCCTTTAAAACCCTTCGGAACGCATAAGTGGTAACGACAAGCAGCGCGCCTCCCGGTATCAGGATGTAGGTGAACCTGGGTTCCAGATAAAGGATGGCGGCAAGCGCCCCTGCCATTTTGACTGTCATCTCCGCAACGCCTGGGAGGATCTGCGCCATCCCATCGGCTACCACAACCGTATCGGAGGTAAGCCGGTTCATCCATTCCCCAGAATTGACACGCGTTACCGACGCATAATCTTTCGTCAGGACAGCTGCAAACAGCCGTCCCTTAAACCGGTTCTCCATCGTAGCGCGTGTGTGTTCCTCCAGGAAACGGTTTACCGCGCGCAGCGCAATCTGGAATGTCACTAACCCCGCAAAGGATGCTGCGGCGGCAAAGAACCACTTTTTGTCCCCATCTACGGCAGCATTTACCAGCTCACGCAAAAGCATGGCATAACCTACGCTGCTCACGCCAAGGATCGCCTGCACAAGGAGCAGCAGCACAATATCTATTTTTGCTTTTCCCGCCACGCCGCTCATCCATAGCAGCGTAGGGCGCGCCTCTTTTCCTTTCCTCATCTGGCAAACTTCCTTTTCATCCGCAGCAGGAATGAGAAACCCCGGCGCCAAAATGCCTTTATGCGCAGGATGCCCACCCTGACCCAGAAGAAATCGCACCACAAATGGACATAGGCACGATACTTCCTGTCTGTAACCGGGATGGTCCTGCCGTCCCGCACAACGGCTGTCAGCACGCCGATAATCTGCTCGTCCGTCACGCCATACTCTTTGGTCCAGCAATGGTCACCGCAGAGAACATAATCGTTTTCCCGCACTTTGAGGATGCGGTGCAGGACATATTTCCCGCTCTTGCGCTTGTATAACGGTACGTCGTATTTCTTGCAGCGTCCCTTCGGCTTCTCCAGGATAATCAAGTCCCTTTTCTGCCGTATCAACGGCATCATGCTAAAGCCGACATTCGTATAGATTAATTTCCCGCTTCGGTTAATCTCTTCTTCAAATGTAATTCTTTCACTCATCCAGCGCTCCAATGCTCCTCAGCTTGTCTAAAATACTCTCCACATCCCGCTCAATCACTTCACGGGGCGCATCGTACTTCGCAGCCATGTCGGACACAAGCTGCTCTAGCGTTATCTCTTCCTTTAACTTGTCCACAATATAAGCCGCCGTCTTGTTGCTGCGCGCCAGCCCGTAGAAACCAACGTCCCCTGCCGCTACCATAACCTGTGCGCCATCACTTTCATGGGTAATAAATTCTTTTTTTAATTTCATGCTCCCTGTCCTCCATTCATTGCTTCATATGCCATTGCTGCCGCTGCCGGCTCCATATTGCACCCCATACGGTAAAGCCTGGTATGCTCCGCCAGCTTATCAACCAGGCACATCACCTTCTTAAGCTTCTGCGCCTCTTGGGGACGATATACCTGCTGTATCAGCATCGGCCACGCATCCCTTGGGGTAATCTGTTCAATGGAATTGTTTTCGCTCCGCTGTAAGATGCACAAAGCTTTTAGCGGGACCGCAATACGCTCGCTCAGCCTGTGCTTGCCATCCCAGGGCGTGCCATAAGCTGTCACGCCGCTGTCCCCGATCCTCAGCAGCGGCTTGTCGTCATTCACCATCACGGCCCGCTCGCCAAACATTTCCCTCCACAGCCGCACATGGGTGCTCTTGCCCGTGCCGCTCTTTGCCGTGAACAGATATGCTTCCCCATCCACTGCCACTGTCGAGCCGTGGAACAGCAGGACGTCATAATCCAAAAGCCCTGTCGCCATTTTGCGGTATACCGCCAACGTCTCCAAGTAATCATCTGTAAAATGAGGGATGGGCGTCCCTTCTTTCTCATGCTCATGGGCTGACTTCCTCCGCTCATAAGCGATATCCTCCTCGCTGATTGCCAGCGAAAACGCCGCCTGCTGCGTCGTCATATATTCCTGGCACATCCGCCTGGTCATATCGTATAGCGTATCTACCTGAATCGGCACCCCTGCCATCTCTACTGTAAATCCCATCTGTCCCTACATCTCTTCCTTTCCTTAATTACATGCAGGATACCCTGATTGAACAAAGTGTGCAAGCCAGGCACAATTGCGAAGCAATATTTTCCTCTTGTGCGAGCGCTCATAATTATTTTATCATTTAATTAGGAAGGCACTTTCACGCGTTAGCGTGACAAGGCCTTTTCTAGTAAGATTAGGGTGTCAAAAGGTCCATTTTCATTGCAGAGCAAATTTTTTCAAGATTGTGCTACAATATCTTGAGGCGATGCGGCGCATCGTTGATAGATATTGTGGTGCAAGATTGAGGAAATTGGCCTG
>CATLBW010000070.1 GCA_949879775.1 uncultured Lachnospiraceae bacterium | reverse complement strand
TGAGGGCCGGTGGTGATTCCTCTGCTGAGGAAGCTCAAGGTGGGGCAGACGGAGCGTGAGGAGCTAAAATCCCATCAAAAGAAACAGGGGACGCCGACCATGGGCGGCCTGATGATACTTGCGGGTATCGTTGTGACAGCCGTTATCTATATGAAAGACTACCCGAGGATTATGCCGGTTTTATTTGTGACCGTAGGGTTTGGGATAATTGGTTTTTTGGATGACTACTTAAAGGTAGTGCTGCGCCGTTCTGACGGTCTGCTGCCGTGGCAGAAAATGTTAGGGCAGATCCTTGTGACAGCGGTATTCAGTTTCTATATGTATTTCTATACGGATGGTGCGGACAAAGCCTTGATACCATTTACCGGGGGCTTTGAGGATGGTTATTACCTTAACCTTGGGTGGCTGGCGATTCCGGTGATGTTTTTGGCGATTTTAGGGACTGTCAATGGAGCTAACTTTACGGATGGGCTAGACGGCTTAGCTTCGAGCGTTACGGTATTGATTGCCACCTTTTTTTCTGTCGTTGCCATTGGGACGGACAGCGGCATAGAGCCTATTACCTGTGCCGTGGTGGGCGCCCTTTTAGGGTTTCTTTTGTTTAATGTCTATCCGGCAAGCGTGTTTATGGGCGATACCGGTTCCCTGGCGCTTGGCGGGTTCGTGGCAGCTACGGCTTATGTGCTGCAAATGCCGATTTTTATCTTGATCGTGGCGATGATTTATTGGATAGAGCTTTTGTCAGTGATGATCCAGGTTGCCTATTTTAAGAAAACAGGCGGCAAACGCATTTTCCGGATGGCGCCAATCCACCATCATTTTGAGTTGGGCGGCTGGTCTGAGACAAGGGTGGTGGCGGTATTTTCCATTGTCACGGCAATTTTATGCTTGATTGGGGTGTTAGGGTTATAGGGGAATATTCCAATTACAGGAGAGGAAGGCCCGTAGGGGCTGTTGGCGATATAGAGACAGGAGAGCGCTTAGGATGGATAGGAAAAATCAGTTAAAAGGAAAAAAATATTTAGTATTTGGAGCAGGCATCAGTGGGATTGCGGCCGCAGAGCTTCTTTTGCGCAATGGGCTTTCGGTGATCCTCTATGATGGAAATGATGGGAAAAGGGAGGAGGAAATCCGCGGGAAGTCTCCCTTATTTGAGGGTATGCAGATTATCCTTGGTGCCTTGCCGGAGGAAGCAATCGGGGAATGCGACGTTGCCATTTTAAGCCCTGGCGTGCCCACGGACCTTGAGGTGGTGGAATGTATGCGCCGCAGGGGGCTTGCAATCTGGGGGGAAATAGAGCTTGCATCTATGTTCGAGCAGGGGAAAACACTTGCAGTTACAGGCACAAATGGAAAGACGACGACGACTTCCCTGCTGGGGGAGATTATGGAATATACGGCCCATAATAGGGACGCTGCAAATGGCATGGGGATTTCCAAGGTCCATGTTGTGGGCAATATAGGCATTCCCTATACGAGCGTCGTAGAGGATACTGCGCAGGATTCCGTGACGGTTGCTGAAATCAGCAGTTTTCAGTTGGAGACGGTACATACATTTTGCCCGCAGGTTTCGGCGATCCTCAATATTACCCCGGACCACTTAAACCGCCACCACACGATGGAGAATTATAAGGAGGCGAAAATGCGCATAGCCATGAACCAAGGGGAAGGGCAGGCGTGCATCCTGAATTATGAAGATTTGGCTTTGCGTGAGTTTGCCGGGGGATTAAAGGCACAGGTGGTATTTTTCAGCAGTAAGAGGAAGCTGCCGCAAGGCATATACTTAGACGGGGAGGATATTGTCTGGGCAAAGGATGGCGAAGAAATTGTGGTATGCAGTACCAGCCAGTTACAGTTAATCGGGCAGCATAATTATGAAAATGTAATGGCTGCCGCCGCTATGGCAATCGTGTTTGGTGTTCCCATTGTGCTGATAAGGGAAGCGCTGCAGCGGTTCAAGGCAGTCGCCCACCGGATTGAATATGTGGCGACGAAGCGGGGCGTCCGTTTTTATAACGACTCCAAAGGGACGAACCCCGATGCAGCAATCCAGGCAGTCCGCGCGATGAAATGGCCGACGCTGCTGATTGGGGGCGGTTACGATAAGGGCTCGGAATATGAGGAGTGGATTCACGCATTTGAAGGGAAGGTGAAGAAATTCGTCCTTCTGGGAGCTACCAGGGAGAAGATAAAAGATACGGCAATCCGGCTGGGCTACCCGGCGGAGGATATCATTCTGGCAGAGAGCCTGCAGGAGGCGGTCGAAGCCTGCTATGGCAACGCGGCAAGCGGGGACGCAGTGCTGCTGTCGCCGGCATGTGCGAGCTGGGGGATGTTCCAGGATTATGAGCAGCGAGGGGATTTGTTTAAAGAAATCGTCAGAGGGTTAGAAGAAAAAGTATAACTGTGAGCTGGCAGTTACGAATAAAATTGATTTAGGGGTGCAGGTATGGACAGAGCGCAAAATGCTGACCAAAGACAAAGAAGCATCCGTTATTTTGATTACAGCCTGTTGGTAATAGTAGGTTTCCTGGTCTGTTTTGGGCTGGTTATGCTCTACAGCACGAGTTCCTACAATGGGCAGGTCAAATTCGCGGATAGCGCTTACTACCTGAAAAAGCAGTTGCTTGCGGATGTACTGGGAATTGCTGTTATGGCAGTGGTTGCGAGGATAGATTACCGTGTATGGAAAAGTTTTTGGTTCCTGGCGTATGCGGCCGCCTTTGGCTTATGTACGTTGGTTTTATTTGTGGGGCAGGAGCTGAATGGCGCGAAGCGTTGGCTGAAATTGGGGCCGCTCAGTTTCCAGCCCTCGGAGATGGCGAAAGTGGCGGTCATCATTTTCCTGGCGACCATTATCAGCCGTATGCCCAAACAGATGGGGAAATTCACGGCGTTGATTAAGGTTATGCTCCTAGTGATGCCCATGGTCGTGATTGTGGCGTCGGAAAATTTGAGCACCGCCATTATCATCCTGGGAATCGCTATCTGCCTGGTATTTGTGGCTAGCCCCAAATATATGCAGTTTGTGGTCATGGGGGGCGTTGTGGTAGCGTTTGGCGCGGCATTCATTATGCTGGAATCTTACCGTGCGGAACGTTTGAAAATCTGGTTGGAGCCAGAAAAATATGAGAAGGGTTACCAAACCCTGCAAGGGCTGTATGCCATTGGCTCAGGCGGCTTGTTTGGCAAAGGCATAGGGGCCAGTATGCAGAAGCTGGGATTTGTGCCAGAGGCGCAGAATGACATGATTTATTCGATTATATGTGAGGAACTGGGCCTGTTTGGGGCTGTCTGTGTAATTTTGCTGTTTTTGATATTGATCTGGCGGTTTATGGTGATTGCCAACAATGCGCAGGATCTTTATGGGGCGTTGATTGTGACCGGCGTACTATCACATATTGCCATCCAGGTAATTTTAAATATTGCGGTGGTGACAAATACGATACCGAATACAGGGATTTCACTGCCGTTCATCAGTTATGGCGGCACGTCTGTGGCGTTCCTGCTGGCGGAAATCGGCCTGGTTTTAAGTGTGTCCAGGGGAATACGGCTGGAGGAATAAAAGGATGGGAAGAAATAGGAGGATACAGAAAGGGAAAAGGAGGATTGTAGGGATGGCGTTCCTTCTTTTCCTGCTGCTTCTGGGCATGGCGGTATTTATCGCGGTGAAGCTGTTCACAGTGGAGAAGGTTGTTGTGTCCGGCAGCGGTTACTATTCGCAAGAGGCGATTGAAAGCTGGCTGCTTGATGACGAGTATTCCTGGAACAGCCTGTATGTGTTTTTAAAATATCAATTCGAGGAGCCGAAGGAGCTTGCATTTGTGGAATCTGCGGATGTGTCTTTGGAGCCGCCGCACACGCTGAAAGTTACGGTGCATGACAAGGAGCTGATGGGACGTATCTATATTGATTCCTTGGGGCAGAACGCTTATTTTGACAAAGAGGGCATGGTGGTTGAGATGTCCTCGGAGGAGATTGGCAGCGTGCCCAAAATTAACGGCATAGATGTGGATAAGATTGTGCTCTATGAAAAGCTGCCCATTAAAGGCAACAGCGTGCTGAAAAACCTTTTGTCCCTTACGCAGATATTGAAAAAGTATGAATTGTCGCCGAAAAGTATCAAATATGGAGGGGAGGGCAGCTATACGCTCAAATTCGGCAAAATTACGGTTTTGTTGGGACAAGCAGAGGATTTTAACGATAAAATTTCCAGGCTTTCTAAGGTTTTGCCCAAAGTACAAGGGCAGAAAGGCAGGCTTCATTTAGAGAATTGGTCTGAAAATACCACTGATATAACTTTTGAAAAGAGCGATTAGGAAAAAAAAGCAAGAAATTGAAATTTCTTATTGATTAATTACCGAAAAAATTATACTATAATATAAGAGTTAAAATGTCGGTGACTTTGCCGAGTAATAACAGAGGTTTAGAATATAGTCCGGGAAACGGAGGAATTCTGAATAATTACGGATTTGGACGAGAGGAAATTTTGATATAGAATAGAAGGAGGAAGGACCTTGCTTGAGATTAAGACGGCTGGCATGGAATCCAGTGCAAAAATCATCGTGATTGGGGTCGGCGGAGCCGGGAATAACGCGGTGAATAGAATGATTGAAGAGAATATCGGTGGAGTGGAGTTTATCGGCGTCAACACGGATAAACAGGCGCTTACTTTATGTAAAGCCCCCACGTTGATTCAGATTGGGGAGAAGCTTACCAAGGGGCTTGGCGCAGGCGCCCAGCCGGAGATTGGGCAGAAAGCGGCGGAGGAGAACATAGATGAGCTGACAGCGGCAATCAAAGGCTCAGATATGGTGTTTGTCACTTGCGGCATGGGCGGCGGCACCGGGACCGGGGCTGCGCCGGTTGTGGCTAAGATTGCCAAGGACATGAATATCCTGACGGTTGGCGTAGTGACGAAACCGTTTAAGTTCGAGGCGAAGGCGCGTATGCAGAATGCCTTAGGCGGCGTGGAGCGCCTCAAGGAGACGGTCGATACGCTGATTGTGATTCCCAATGATAAGCTGTTGGAGATTGTGGACAGGCGCACTACGATGCCGGACGCCTTGAAGAAAGCTGACGAGGTCCTGCAGCAGGCGGTACAGGGGATTACGGACTTAATTAACGTGCCGGCGTTGATTAACCTGGATTTTGCAGATGTGCAGACCGTTATGAAGGATAAGGGCATGGCACACATCGGGATCGGCTTGGCGAAAGGCGACGATAAGGCGGCTGAGGCAGTCAAGCTCGCAGTGTCCAGCCCATTGCTTGAGACCACAATCAGTGGCGCTTCCCATGTGATTATCAATATTTCCGGCGACATTTCCCTGATGGACGCCAATGATGCAGTAAGTTATGTACAGGACTTGGCAGGGGACAGCGTGAATATTATCTTTGGCGCAAAGTATGACGAGACGATGACGGATGAGGCGATAATCACGGTGATTGCGACTGGCCTTGAGGATGCGGCGGCGGCGCCCAAGGTTATGCCGAATATGAAGTATTCCCAGACTATGCCAAACAGGGCAAACGCAGGGGCGGCAGGCATGGGCGGCATGTCCGGGCTGGGAGCCACGGCGCGTACGTCTTCTTCGTATGGGGCGTCCTCCGGGCGAACGTCTTCTCCTTATGGGGCGTCCACGGCGCGTACGTCCTCTCCTTATGGGGCGTCTTCTGCACCTTCCTCCCAGGGCGGCACGTCTTCTTATGGGGCATCAGGTTCCGGTTTGGGCGCACGGCCCAGAAGGCCGGAGAGCAGTGTGCATGAGAAGGATATCAAGATCCCTGAATTTTTGAAGAACACGAGGAAATAAGCAGATACATAGGCAGGACCAGATTTGTCCAGCGAGGTTTCACTGGATATAGATGTGCCAGTACAAGAGAGTATGTATCATAAGCACATAATTAAGAATCGCCAGTTTCGGCAAAAGCCGATGCTGGCGATTCTTTTTTCTCTTATTAGGATAGGATTTGTCACGCTAAAGCGTGAATAAATATGTGCACTCACACAAAAGGAAATATGTCGCTTTGTTCCTGTCCTAATTCCTATATTGGTTAAATATTAAATTTCTCTACCAGGCCGACCATGGATTCAACCTGTGCTTTCTGTTCCTCGCTGACGGCTGCCGTCTCCTGTGAGGTTGCAGAATTGTTGTCTACGATTTCTGACACACGGACAATGTTTTCGTTGATTAGCTGCATATTATGGACGTCGCTCTCAAGGATACGGGAGGTATGCTCCATTTTATCGGTGGCTTCTTTGGCGCCTTTCATTACCTCATCCATATTTTGCGCAGTCTCGTCGGCAATCATAATGCCCCGCTCAACGGCAAGCACGGTCCGTTCAATCAGTTTGTTTGTCTCCCCGGCGGCTTTGGCGGATTCGTCCGCAAGGTTTTTCACCTGGTTTGCTACGATGGCGAATCCCTTGCCAGCCTCCCCGGCGCGTGCCGCTTCGATGGAGGCGTTCAGTGAAAGCAGGTTTGTTTCTGAGGCAATGGATTCAATGGTGCTGATAATCTCGTCAATCTCCTCGGAACATTTGCTGATTTCGCTGATTGCGTCTTTCAGTTCCTGCATTTTCGCGTTGCCAGTCACCAATACTTCACCTGCATGGGTGGATAATTCTACGGTGGAAGCGGCTTCTTTTGCGCTGTTTTCCATACTCTTGTACATATTGTCCATCAGGGTGACAAGGTCGGAGACTTTGCCGGCTTGTTCTGTGCTTCCTTCCGCCAGGTCGACAGCCGCGCATGCAAGCTGTTCTGAGCCGCAGTCAATCTGCTGTGAAACTTCTCTGATCGTGTTCAAGGTTTCGCGCATTTTGCCGCTGATTTTTATGAAGGACTCTTTAATCAGCCCAAATTCCCCTACATAGTCCTGGTGCATTTCAAAGCAGTAATCGCCGTTGCCCATCTGTTCTAGGATGCTGGAAATTTCCCTTATCATGCCTACGATGTTATGTTTCATCAGGGAAATGGCGGATACCATTGTGCCAACTTCGCTCTCGTCCTCCTCTAAATCGAGTTCTGTATGGAAATGCCCTTCGGACAGCAAGGTCATCTGCCCAGACACTTTTACGATTGGATCTAACAGTTCTTTTTCAGAGAATTTGAAAATTTTAATTATTTGGAAAACCAAATATAAGAAAGATGTCACATAGAACAGTTCAATAATGATCTGGAAGATGCGTAAATTCCTCTTAGAGCTATTCACCCGTGACTGAATCTTATGGATGGCTTCATCTGTCAAGGTATTGATTTGCTGCGTGGTGTTTTCGTATTCTTCACCAAATACATAGGACATTGCTTCCTTTGTATTGCCTTCCCCTGCAAGCTTGAGCGCTTCTTCTTCCAAGGGGACCAGGCCGTTGGAAAGTTCTGCAATCTCCTCCATAAGCGCCCATTCGCTTTTTTTGATATTGTTCTTTTTCAGCCCTGCCCAGGCGATGTCACGGTTTTTATCTTCGTTTAATTCTCTCATGTAGTCGTTGTAGTAAATATCGTTGGCAGTTACGGCATATGTTTGGACTGCATAGGTGAGCGCCTTTGAACCAAGCCTGTACTGATTCAGGAAGGTCGTTGTCTCAAGTTCTTCGTCGGCTACATGCCCCATCCAAAAGGTTGTCCCGACGGAAAGCACCAGCAGTATGGCGCCGGCAATGACGGCAATTGCAGATTGCTTGATAATTTTTTTGAGTTGGTATGATTGGCTGTTCTTTTTCATAAAAAATTCCCCCTGTGAAGTCTTTCTTTGGTTAAATTATCTGTTTCTATGATACTTTATAATCCACATTTCGTCAAGGTGAACGAAAGTATTAGGGGAAAAATTGCTGTTTTGTTGTTACTGTTCACACAGGACTTTGCATTTACTGCAAAGTCCGTAAGAAAATGATTCAGGTATGAGCAAATCCCATTCGCGAAGCGAATTTTACATGGATTTGCGAATGTTACTGTGAACGGAGTGAACAGTAACGTTTTGTTTATTATTCCACATGTGTGCCTGGCAAATATGCATGGCGTTATGCGCAGGATGGGAAAGTCGTTTTCTGTAGAAGGATTTATTGGAAAACGGACAATGGTTTGACAAAAAAATCAGCGCTATGTATTTATACTGGTTTTAGCAGAAATAGCAGGGGTAGCAAGGAGGATGAGCGTGGAATATGAACTATATGCGGACATCTGGTTCCTGACGAATTTTACCATGGACGTCATGGCCCTTTGGGCTGCCGGCAAGATGATGAAGCAGCGTGTGTGCCTGGGGTGGCTTTTGCTGGGGGCTTTTGTCGGGACGGTTGGCTCCATGTGCCTGTTCTTTTTTCTGAGCAATTACACCTGGTATCAGCTAGGTGTTCATTTTTTGGTAAACCCGCTGATGGTCTGGATTTGTTATCGGAGCAGAAAATGGAAGCAGTTCCTTGGCCAATGGTTCCTTGCCTATCTCTCTGTAATTCTGTTAGGCGGCATTTTGGGCTGGGCAGCGTCAGCTTTGGGGATGGCAGGCAATCTTTGGCTTTTCCTGGCAGGCGCGGCAGGGTTTCTCATATTGGCAGAAAAAGTCCTGGGATATTTCCGCAGGCAAAAAGAAACCGTCTGTGAGCTGCTGCTTGTGACCGGGGAAGGGAATATTGCGGCAAAAGGTTTTTTTGATACAGGGAACCTTCTTATGGACCCAACGGTGGGCAAGCCGGTACATATTATCAAAAGAGAGGTCCTGGGGAAACAAATCGAGAGTGGGGCGCTTTTGACGCGCCTGGTCCCGTTCCACTCTCTGGGAGAAGAAAATGGGATGTTAGAGGTAGTTACCATTGAGGGAATGTACATTTTGAAAGAGGAGCAGCCGCTCTACCTGGATAAGCCAGCGCTGGGGCTGGCAAAAGAGAAACTGTTTCAGGATGACAGATATGATGTAATCTTAAATGGAAGAAGTATAGATAATTAGGAGGATGAGTATGTACATAAAAATTGCAATACCGCAGCATTTTCATTTGAAGCTGGCTGCCAGTATCCGCAGCATGCTGCTGATGAAAAAAGGCGATATCCATTATATTGGCGGTGCGGAAATCCTGCCGCCCCCTTTGGATGCGCGGGAAGAAAACCGTTATATCCAGATGCTGGAGGGGGAGGAGAACGAGAAAGCACGCAGCGTGTTGATTGAACATAACCTGCGCCTGGTCGTGTACATAGCCAAGAAATTTGACAATACGGGGATTGGCGTGGAAGACTTGATTTCTATCGGCACGATAGGGCTGATAAAAGCGATCAATACCTTCAACCCAACCAAAAATATTAAGCTTGCCACCTATGCTTCGCGGTGTATTGAAAATGAAATCCTCATGTACCTGCGCAGGAATAACAAGACGAGGATGGAGGTGTCGATTGATGAGCCGCTGAACGTGGACTGGGATGGCAATGAGCTGCTGTTGTCTGATATCCTGGGGACGGACGAGGATATTATTTATCGGGATATTGAGACGGAGGTGGAGAAAAGCCTTTTGCAGCATGCTGTGCAGAAGCTGTCAGACAGGGAGCGGACAATCGTGGAGCTGCGTTTCGGGCTGAAGGACCCGAATGGCGAGGAGATGACGCAAAAGGAGGTGGCGGACCTGTTGGGGATTTCCCAATCCTACATTTCAAGGCTTGAGAAGAAGATTATGAAGCGGCTGAAAAAAGAAATTGTCAGGTTTGAGTGACGGGCGGCGCCAAAACATGGGGAACGGTTCCCCTGGCGCCAAAAGGAATGCGCTTTACACCTGATGGTGTGTTTGGTATAATGGAAATACCAAAAAAATCCTTTTTATAAGCACACGGGAAAGCAGGTGATCATATGACGGACAAGGAAATGCTGAAAATATCCATAGAGGAATTTTCAAGGGTACAGGATTGGATGATGCTCGCGGATAAGGATTCGGAGGTGTTTTTGTCGTTGAAAAAAAGATATATCGACCTGAAAGCCATATTGACAGCCTCTGGCATCAATTTAACTGAGATTGACAGGGTTAAAGCATAAAGCATACAAAGGAGATGGTGGGATGAAGCTAGAATTTTTAGGGGCCGCCCATGAAGTTACCGGAAGCTGCCATTATTTGCGGATGGGTAAGGTCAACCTGCTGGTTGACTGCGGCATGGAACAGGGGAAGGACATTTATGTAAATCAGGAGATACCAGTAAACGCGGCGGAGATTGACTATGTGTTGGTGACGCATGCCCATATCGACCATTCCGGTCTGCTGCCGCTGTTGTACAGCCATGGATTCCGGGGGAAAATTTACGCGACGAGGCAGACGGCGGAGCTTTGCAATATCATGTTAAAGGACTCGGCGCATATCCAGGAATTTGAGGCGGAGTGGAAAAACCGCAAGGCGCGCCGTGCCGGGCGTCCGCTGGTGGAGCCTATGTACAGCATGGAGGATGCAGAAGGGGTGCTCAAGTATTTTGTCCCCTGTGAATATGGGGAAAAAGTGACGCTATGCCAAGAAATCACCATCCGTTTCATCGACGCGGGGCATTTGCTTGGTTCTTCGAGCATTGAAGTATGGGGGAACGAAGAAGGCAAGCAGGTGAAATTAGTCTTTTCCGGTGATATCGGCAATGGCAGCCGCCCGCTGATCCGTGACCCGGAGTACATAAAAGAAGCGGATTATGTTATTATGGAATCCACATACGGTGACCGTATCCATAAGAGGCCGCCTGATTACGCGCCGGAGCTTGCAAAGGTGTGCAGGGAGACGTTTGCCCGTGGGGGGAATGTCGTGATCCCTGCGTTTTCCGTCGGCAGGACGCAGGAGATGTTATTCTTCTTTCGGCGGATTAAAATGGAAAACCTGCTGCCGGAGTTTGCGGATTTCGAAGTCTATATTGATTCCCCGCTGGCGGTGGAGGCCACCAGCATTTTCCAGAAGAATGTGCACGAATGCTTTAATGAGCGTGCGCAGGGCCTGTTGGAGAAGGGGAAGGACCCGCTTGCTTTCCCAGGGCTTAAAGTTGCCGTGACGAGCGATGAATCGCGGATGATTAATTTTATCAAGAAACCGATTGTGATTATTTCGGCTTCCGGCATGTGTGAGGCGGGAAGGATACGCCACCACCTCAAGCATAACTTATGGAGGCCGGACTCCACGATTCTTTTTGTGGGTTACCAGGTGCCTGGCACACTGGGCAACCATTTGTTAAATGGCGAGAAATCCGTCAAGCTGTTTGGTGAGGAGATTGAGGTGAGGGCGCGCATAGCCAAGCTGCCGGGAATCAGCGGCCATGCGGACCAGGAACATCTCCTGCAGTGGGTCAAAGCGTTTGGGAACACGCCTAAGCGCGTATTTGTCGTCCATGGGCAGGACAGCGTGTGCGATGAGTTTGCGCGGATGGTGGAGCAGGAAACCGGGGTCCCGGCAATTGGTCCCTACAGCGGGGATATTTACGACCTGGCTAAGAATGCCTGCATTGTGCAGGGCAGCCGGGAACGTGCGGTGAAGAAGAAAGAGGCACGTGCGGTTTCCAATATCTTTGCAAGGCTTGTCGCTGCCGGCGAGCGCCTGCTTACCGTTATACGTAAGTGCCAGGGACGCCCCAACAAGGAGCTTGGCAAATTTGCCGACCAGATTAATTCCCTCTGTGACAAGTGGGAGTTATAGAGAGATAATTTTTCATGTTTTTTAAGGCAGACTTTTCCAGCCTGCTGACCTGGGCCTGGGAGATGTGAATTTCTTCTGCGACCTCCATTTGGGTTTTGCCCTCAAAGAAACGGAGCTTGATGATGTAGTTTTCCCGTTCATTCAGCCGTTTCATGGCGTCGCTTAAGGAGAGTTGCTCTACCCAGGTCTCTTCTTTGTTTTTCTTATCGCTGATTTGGTCCATGACGTACAAAGTGTCCCCGCCGTCGGTGTAGACCGGGTCGTAGAGGCTGATTGGGCATTGGATCGCGTCTAAGGCGAAGACAATGTCTTCCTTGGGGATGTCAATTTTCTCAGCGATGTCTTCGATGGTAGGTTCCCTGGACAATTCTTTGGACAAAAGCTCCTTGGCGTGGATTGCCTTGTAGGCGGTGTCACGCAGCGAGCGGCTGACACGGATGGAATTGTTGTCGCGCAGGTAGCGTCTTATTTCACCTATAATCATGGGAATGGATGTACATTGGTGAAAAGCATGGGGAAAGGCAGGAAGCAAGCAGCAGGTTACTGTTCACTCCGTTCACAGTAACATTCGCAAATCCATGTAAAATTCGCTTCGCGAATGGGATTTGCTCACACCTGAATCATTTTCTTACGGACTTTGCAGTAAATGCAAAGTCCTGTGTGAACAGTAACAGCAGCAGTTCAGCCTTCAAATTTGCATCTTTACAATTATTGCCATGCCATAATTTTTGTTATATAATAAAAATGTATTATGCCTTATTAGATTCTTTTGGGAATGGAAGGGATCGCACATTAAGGACAGGAATACGGAGGAATTATTATAACGAGAAGGAGGATGGAAATGAAGTTTGCAAACATGAAGAAGGTTGTTGCAGCAGCGATGGCAGCAGCGCTGGCGGTGGGAAGCATCAGCATGGTGCCGCCTGTGGAGGTTATGGCAGTGGAGACGGCGTCCGCGATTTCGGCGCAGGTCGCTTTGGACAAGAAGGGCGCCAAGCTGACCTGGGACAAGCTGGAAGATGCGTCGGTGACAGGCTACCGCGTATACCGCACGGAATTGGATGCGGACGGCAGCGCCGTTGGCAGCGCGCAGGAGATTGCCACGCTTGACGCTGGCGGCAATTCCGCAAAGACGTGGAAGTTTGACTTCGGGCCGAATGCGGAAGTGACAGAAGAGGGGGAAGAAGGGGCCAAGGTAACCGTGCCCTGCCTTGCAGAAGGGTATACGTCCGTCTCCGCGGAGAATGCGTACTATTCACAGGAGCAGGGGTACGGCTTTACGCAAGGGATTCCCACGGCGGAAGGTGGGCTCCTTTCCTTTATCAACAGGACGGATGGCAAGAAGATGTCGGAAGACGTCTTAAACGGCGATTTCGCCACAATCCTCCCACCGGAAGGCGGGGCGCTGACGGCGGGCGGCAGCAGCTTGGGAGCTGGGCAGAGCTATATGGAATTTGTCGTGGATGTGCCAAACGGCAATTATAAGGCGGCAGCTACGCACAGCGGGTTTGTCAATGGCAGGAACATTTCCGTGTTCTGGTTCCAGGGCGTGCAGGCTGAACGCTTTGCGGTGAACAATAATACCGCAGTCAGCGAACGGACGGTCAGCGTCACGGACGGGAAGCTGCGCATCATGGCAAGCGCCAGCGCTTCCGGCGGCACGGTTTTCCCACCGGCGATGAGCGCAGTGGCAATTACGGAGATACCTAAGAACCAGACGGGCATTAACTCGGAAGGCGCTTACTACTGCAAGGACGTGACCGTGGACCTGAGCAAGGTATACACCTATAGGGTTGTCGCCATGAAGGGCGACGAAGAGGCGCCGGAATTAAATTCTGGGGATATGAGGACAATTGCCGCTCCGACACTTTCCATAAGCAAAACGGAGACAGGCAGCGCCACATTTGCGATCAATAACAATGAGGTGCAGACGGACAGCTACAATATCTACCGCAAGAAAGCAGCGGACGCTTCTTTTGCCAAGGTTGCAGAATTTACCAACATCAATGCGGACGGCAATTTCACAGCCAGCAAGGTCCTTGGGGAGACGCAGGTATATAAGGAGGATGACTTCAACTCCTATACCCTTGGCGATGGGACGTCAGAGGAAAAGATGCGCAACCTGTTTGACCCGCAAAACGGGGGCTGGACCGTCTCCAACAGCACCCAGACGCGTTATGTGGGGCTGGTAGTTGATAAGTCCAATGCTGACTGCTCAAATAACACGCAGTTCCTTAAGAAGTCGGCGCTTGCAAATTACGACGGCGCGTTCATGTACATAAGCACGAACCTCGACTCTGCGGCGACCTTCCATAAGATGCTTGCGGACGCATCAGTTTTGGAGGGGCAGGCACGTTTGCAGTTTAATTTTGCGCTGCCGAACCACACCAATGATGGAAATAAGGACAGGGGCGTCTGCAGCAATTACCTGTACCTTGCGGACCGGGAAATTGCCACGAATGACGCTGTGGGCGGCTATATTGCCAAGTTGGAATACAATGCGGATGATAACAAGATTTACCTCAATGACTCGGAGGTCTATGACTTTGGGGAAGGCGCGGATGCGGTAAGGAGCGTATGGAACACAATCACGCTTGACATTAACCCGCAGCAGAAAACCATCTCATACGAATTTGAAAGGGAGTCGGAAGAGTATGTCAAGAGCGGCAGCGTTGCGATCCCGGATGTGTCGCAGGAAGAAGCGGGGCAGGCTGAGAGCGCTGAGCCATCAGAGCCGCTTTTCGCGACGCTGAGCTTTACGGGTAAGGCAAACGCCAGCAATCAGCGTTGGGGAAGCATCGCGATTGATAACCTGAAATTTGCGTCCCTCGGCGAGGTGGACAGCCCGGGCAGGACTTATGCCTATACAGATACAGGCTTAGAGCCGGATACCGAATATAATTATTATGTAGGGGCGGTTGTCGGCGGCAAGGAAGTCGTAAGGTCTTCCGCGGTCAGCGCAAAGACGCAGCCTATTGTGGCCAACAGCGTTTCCATTTCCAAGTCCTCCCTTGAGATTAAGAAAGGGGCGTCATCGGAAGCGCTCACCGTGACTGTCTTGCCAGAGAATGCCTCAGATAAATCCGTTACATGGTCGAGCGAGGACACCTCTGTGGCAACGGTAGAAGACGGCGTAGTCACAGGCGTAAGCGCCGGCACGGTAAATATTGCAGCCAAGACTAAGAATGGCATAACAGCTTCCTGTGCAGTGACGGTCACAGACGTCACGCTGAGCAAATCGGCCCTCAGCTTAAAGGTTGGCGAAGAGGCACAGCTTACGGCGGCCGTAGAGCCTGCAACAGTAGCCACCAAGACTGTAAAATGGAAGTCCGATAAGGAGGACGTGGCAACGGTTGACGGGGATGGCAAGGTCAAGGCTGTCTCCGTGGGGACTGCAAAGATTACCGTTACTGCCGATAACAACGGCGAGACTGCCACATGTACCGTTAGGGTCAGCAAAGTGGACGTGGCAGGGATTACCTTAAGCGCTGCGTCGGGAAGCCTGAGAAAGGGCGCAAGCGTGACATTGAAGGCAGCCGTAGCGCCAGGGAATGCGACGAATAAGGACATTGTGTGGTCGACTTCCAATGACAAGGTTGCGACGGTTGAGGGCGGCGTCGTAAAAGCGGTAGGCAAAGGCTCCGCCGTTATCACTGCGGCTTCCGCGGACAATGCAAAAGTTACCGCGGCCTATCATGTCACGGTAACAGTCCCGGCAACAAGCGTTTCCATAAAGAAACCATCTTCCACAAAGCTGAATAAAGGCAAGTCATTGGCCTTGAAAGCGACAATGAAGCCATCTGACACGACAGATAAGATGACGTGGAAGTCAAGCAGCAAAAAGGTAGCCACTGTCACCCAGTCAGGCAAAGTCAAGGCGGTAGGCAAAGGCACGGCGACAATCACAGTAACGACCACAAGCGGGAAGAAGGCGACGGTTAAGCTTACCGTCAAGGTCCCGGCAACGAAGGTGAAGCTTTCCAAGTCCAAAGCGACGTTGAAGAAGGGCAAATCCATAAAATTAAATGCGAAGGCGACCCCTTCTAACACGACAGACAAGCTTACCTGGAAGACCTCCAATAAGAAGGTCGCTACTGTCAAAAACGGCAAGGTGACAGCGAAGAAGAAAGGGAAGGCGACAATTACAGTGACGGCAACAAGCGGGAAATCCGCAAGGTGCAAGATTACGGTAAAATAGCCTTGGTCAGTCAAGGGGACATACATTTTAAAGAAAAGGCAGCGGTTTTTATATCCGCTGCCTTTTATCATGCGAAGCAGGAACAAAGCGCCAGCGGCGCTTGTTAAGCAACGGCCGAAGCGCAGAGCTTTGCGGATGGCGTGGGCTGAACGGTTGTTACTGTTCACTCCGTTCACAGTAACATTCGCAAATCCATGTAAAATTCGCTTCGCGAATGGGATTTGCTCACACCTAAATCATTTTCTTACGGACTTTGCAGTAAATGCAAAGTCCTGTGTGAACCAATGTCATTAAGTTAGTACCGGCAACATAGGGTATGCTATGGAAAAAATGACAAAAGCAGGATGCCTGGCTTCCCACATAGGCTAATGTTGCGGTCACAGACACATTTGGGACATGCCAAATAGGC